>AQSL01000149.1 GCA_000403035.1 Candidatus Latescibacter anaerobius SCGC AAA252-E07
CCGGAAAGGGGGCGAAAAAAACAAACATGCTCATGAAGCAAATTATCTATCCATTAATTATCTTATAATTTGTAATCACTTGTCTTTAAATAGGTTTATATGTTTTAAAGTATAATTTTACCGGACACTACTGTATAAATGCATTAATTTATTATGTAATATTTTACATTTTAAAGCAATGCTTTGCATACAAAATTGTTTCATTCCTCATTATTGATAAAACTTCCCCTGCCATATATTTCTTTTTGAAAGGGTATCTCGGATAACCCTGAGATTCGTTTCTTTCTCTAACGCCCAAAGGGGAGCGACCAGTTCCTCAGAGTGCGGATCGCCGGTCAACCGATGTATGATAACATTTTGCGGCAAAAGAGCAAGATAATCGCATACGATATCGGTATACTGATCACGTGTCAGGCACCGGAACGAACCTTTTTCGTAAAGCCGATGAAGGGCTGAATTCCGAATGACATAGAGAAGATGGATTTTCACTGCCTGAATGTCCATTGTGCCCAGTGCACGAGCTGTCGAAAGTATGTCTTCCTTCGTCTCACCGGGCAACCCGACAATAACATGAACACATATCTCCAATCCCCTGGCACGCGTTCTTTTGACTGCATCAAGAAATGTTTCGTACGTATGTCCCCGGTTGATGAATTTCAGGGTTTCATCATGAATAGACTGAAGGCCGTATTCCATTGATACATACGTTTTTTCGCCGAGTTCTTCGCAGAGTTCCAGAACGGGATCGCCCACACAGTCGGGACGTGTTCCGATAGCAATCCCTACTATATCCTCGACTGCAAGAGCTTCTTCATAGAGACTCCGCAGTTTTTCCACCGGCGCATAGGTATTTGAGAACGACTGAAAATATGCTATGAATTTTTTCGCCTTGTAACGATGGCGGAGAAACGCCTTTGCGGATTCAAGCTGTTCTGTGATGGACTTTCCCGGGAATGCGCCGGTACCGGACCCACGGTCATTGCAGTAGATACAGCCGCCGGTACCGACTGTGCCGTCACGGTTCGGACAGGTAAGACCGGCATCGAGCGTTATCTTCTGAACCCTGCAGCCGAAACGCGCCCGCAGAGCCGAATTGAGGTCGTTATAAGGTAGATGTGACATTTTATTTTAAATTGTATTATATTTATATTATTGACTCAGTACCAGATAAAGAGTAGTTTATGGCAACCGGAAAGTCAAGAAAAATAGACGAAACATATAACGCTTCAATACACTATCAAAGCAATGAATACATACCCGAAAAAATATGATGTTATCGTTATTGGCGCCGGGCATGCAGGATGTGAGGCTGCTCTTGCCGCGGCACGTATGGGATGCCAGACTCTTATTTTCTCCATAAATATCGATATGGTGGCCCACATGCCCTGTTCACCGTCTATCGGAGGACTCGGCAAGGGACACCTCGTGAAGGAAATCGACGCTCTCGGCGGCGAAATGGCTAAAATCACCGATCAAACTGCTCTCCAGTTCCGTATCCTGAACACCAGCAAAGGCCCTGCTGTCCAGGGAACTCGTACCCAGAACGATAAACAGCGCTACCGCTTGCTCATGAAAAGTATCCTGGAACGTCAACCCAATCTCGAAGTAAAACAGTCGCTTATCGAGGAAATTCTCGTTGAAACCGGAAGGGCGGTCGGTGTTCGGGATAATATCGGCGCCGAATTCACCGCTCAAACTGTCATTCTCACTGCAGGGACTTTTCTTCATGGTCTCATTCACATCGGTGAAAATCAAATTCATTCAGGCCGCGCGGGCGAATTTCCGGCAGACAGACTCTCGGAAAACCTCGAAGCGCTGGGATTTCAACTGGGAAGAATGAAAACCGGCACACCTGCCCGTATCCGAAAAACGACAATCGATTTCTCACAGTTCAGCGAGCAAACAGGCGATGAAAATCCCCGCCCTTTTTCGATGTTTACTGATACTATCACGCTTCCCCGGGTATCATGTTATATTGGCCATACGAATTCCCGCACCCATAAAATTGTTGCTGATAATATCAAACACTCCGCCCTGTACAGCGGAAGGATAAAAGGTGTTTCAGCCCGATACTGCCCTTCGCTGGAGGACAAGATCGTGAAATTTGCCGATAGAGACCGTCACCAGATAATCCTCGAACCGGAGGGTCTCAATACCGAGGAGTATTATGTGAGCGGCTTGGGGAATTCTTTGCCGTACGATATCCAGATAGAGCTTGTCCGATCGATTCCCGGCCTGGAAGAAGCCGAGATCATGCGGCCTGCCTATGCCATTGAATATGATTACATCCAGCCGACACAACTCAAACCGACCCTCGAAACCAAACGTGTGGAGGGCTTGTTTCTTGCAGGTCAGGTCAATGGCACATCAGGCTATGAGGAAGCCGCTGCCCAGGGTTTATGGGCTGGAATAAACGCTGTTTTGAAAGTTAAAAAGGATTCACCCTTTATCATGGACCGCTCCGAAGGATACATGGGAGTGATGGTTGATGACCTGATAACACGCGGTACACAAGAACCATACCGCATGTTTACCTCCAGAGCCGAATACCGCCTTCTTTTCCGGGAAGACAACGCAGACCTCCGGCTGCTTGAAAAGGGTTACGAACTCGGCCTTCATAACCGTGATACCCTGAAAAAGCTGAAAGAAAAGAAGCGGGAGATTGCGCATGAAATGAAGCGGTTAAACAAAACACGGGTGAAACCATCCCGTAGAGTAAACGATGCTCTCAAAAAAAAGGAGTCCTCTCCTATTGAAACGGCAACCACTCTCAGTCAGCTCCTCAAAAGACCGGAACTCCACTACGAGGATATGAAAATAATCGGTGAAACACCTTCTGAACTGCATTCGGATATCGAACGCCAGGTGGAAATACAGTGCAAATACGAGGGATACCTGAAACGTCAGGAAGCTGAAGTCAGGAAGTTCAGACATATCGAACAGATAAAAATCCCGCCGTTTACCGATTACGAAACGATACCGTGCCTTTCAAAAGAAATAATACAGAAACTCGGCGAGATTCAGCCGGCCTCACTGGGACAGGCCTCAAGGATTCCGGGAGTCACACCCGCGGCACTATCTGTTCTCATGATATATCTGAAACGGCAAAACGCAATGAACGTGAAAAATAACGACGGATAAAGACAGAATAAAATAAAATATTTACCATGAATAATCTATTAGAGGAGCCAGTCAATGAAACCTGTTCGTTGGGGAATCATCGGTGTTGCAAAACATTTCATAAGATGCGTGGTTCTTCCCATGCAAAAATCTGAAATAATTGAACTTTATGGTATCGCCTCGAGAAATCCTGAAAAAGCGAAGGAAGCATCAGAAAAATACGATATACCCCGTTATTATAAATCCTATGAAGAATTGCTCTCTGACAGGTCAATCGAGGCGGTTTTTATTCCTCTTCCAAACCACATGCACCTGGAATGGATTAAAAAATCTGCGGATGCGGGTAAACATATCATCTGCGAGAAACCATTAACCCTGAATGCCCGTGATGCCCGTGAAGCGATTGATTACGCCGCGAAAAAAGGTGTGCTACTCATGGAGGCCTTTATGTACAGGTTTCATCCCCAGTGGATAAGAGCAAGGGAAATCGTACAGACCGCTAACATTGGAAATCTCAGGGCAGTTCATACATTTTTCAGTTACCAAAACACCGATCCGCATAATATCAGGAATATATTTGAAATGGGCGGAGGAGGACTTTTGGATATCGGTTGCTATGCTGTCTCGGCAGCACGCTATATCTTTGATAAAGAACCCCTGAGGTTAATCAGTCTTATTAATCGGGACACAACATTCAAAACTGATATTCTCTCTTCCGGCATCCTCGATTTTGGCGGGGGACATTCGGTTTTTACCGTGGGAACACAGACATTTCCTTATCAAAAGGTCGATATTATTGGCACTGCCGGAAGAATACATATTGAAATACCCTTCAATACATATCAGGATATACCTGTAAAAATATCGGTTACCAACGGTGTCGGAACAAGGGAAATTCAATCAGGCCCCGCAGACCATTACACACTGCAATTTGAGCGGTTTTCAGAAGTAATAAGAAAAGACCTGCCGTCACCGATTTCCCCGGAGGATGCATTTAATAATATGAGGGTACTGGATGCTCTTTTACAGTCGGAAAAATCAGGAAACTGGGAAAATGTTTAAATTTTTTATTAACAATTAAAAGCGTGGTGACAAACTATAAGGATAAGGATTTAAGCTGTCAAGGGTCAACGCGAAACGTTGATTTACAAGCCCTTGACAGCAACAAACGATATATATTTCATTACAAGGTGCGTGAAAAAGGACTTTTTCACCTTTCTCTTAAACTTTGGAAAAAATGAAAATAATACTATGAATATTTTATACTATTTTTCACTTTTTACCAAATGTATTGTTAATAATTTGTTTTTTTAAACCCATTTTTCATATATGGCGGTGCATTATGAAAAAACCATACTTTCATGTTTTTCTGGCAAGTTTGCTTCTTTGCATTTCATGCGCAACCCAAAAGGGTGTTACTCCTGTGCAAGATGCGGAAAAGCATTCGATGGATGTACAGGCATCCTTACCTGTCGATTCCGGCATTGTTATCGGCAAACTCGATAACGGTTTAATCTATTATGTAAGGGAAAATCAGAAACCGGAAAAAAGGGCGGAATTACGGTTGGTGGTCAACGCAGGGGCGGTTCTGGAAGAGGATGGTCAGCAGGGATTAGCCCATTTCGCCGAGCACATGGCTTTCAACGGTACGAAAAACTTCAACAAGCAGGAATTGGTGGATTACCTTGAATCTATCGGTATGCGATTCGGGCCTGATTTGAATGCGTATACCAGCTTCGATGAAACGGTCTACATGCTGCAGGTTCCGACAGACAGCGTTCACATCGTTGAAAAAGCTTTTCAAATATTGGAAGACTGGGCACATAATGTGAGTTATGAAGCGGAAGAAATCGATAAAGAACGTGGTGTCATTATTGAAGAATGGCGCATGGGTCGGGGAGCGAGCGCTCGCATGAGAGACAAACAATTACCCATTCTGCTTAAAGACTCACGTTATGCGGAACGATTACCCATCGGAAAAAAAGAAATACTCGAAACGTTCGGGTATGATACTTTGAGAGATTTTTACACGGAGTGGTACCGTCCCGATCTCATGGCGGTTATTGCAGTGGGAGACTTCGAGGGGAAATGGATAGAAAACCTGATAAAACAACATTTCTCACGCCTTCCATCAGTTGAAAATGCTCGTGACCGAAAAGTATTTCCCGTACCTGATCATGATGAAACCCTTTTTGCCATTGCTACCGACCCGGAGGCGACCGGGTCTTCTGTCAGCGTCTACTATAAACTCGATGTAGAACCGCAGAAAACCGTGAACGACTATAGAAAAACGTTGATCGAGAGTCTTTATAATTCCATGTTTAACCGACGTCTCGATGAACTCACCAAAAAATCCGATCCTCCGTTTCTCTACAGTTATTCCTCGAAAGGGAGATTTATCCTTTCAAAAGAATTCTATGTTCTGTCTGCCGGTGTCAAGGACAACGGGTTAGAAAGGGGTCTGGAAGCAGTGCTGACCGAAGCCGAAAGAATAAAAATATTCGGGTTTACCCAAACGGAACTTGACCGGCAAAAAAAAGAAACGCTCAGATATATCGAACGAAGTTATAACGAACGCGATAAAACCGAGTCTCGGAACTACGCATCCGAATACATACGAAACTTTCTGATGGATGAGCCAATACCCGGAATCGAATACGAATATGAACTGTATAAGAAATATATTCCGGGAATACATCTTGAGGAAATAAACGGACTTGCCGGTGAATGGATTACCGATGGAAACCGTGTTATCATGGTCGATGCCCCGGAAAAAGAAGATATGACTGTCCCCGACAGGAAAGATTTGCTTGCAGTATTTGACCGGGTAAGCAAAGAAGATCTTGAGCCCTATATTGATACATTCACGGATAAACCTCTTATTTCCGATTCTCTTAATCCTGTCCCCATAATCGGAAAAAAAGAGATTGAGGCCATTGGAGTCACCGAATGGACACTCTCAAACGGTGTCCGGGTAATACTAAAACCCACAGATTTCAAAAACGATGAAATACTCTTCACATCCTTCAGCCCCGGAGGTTATTCACTGGCGGGCAATGAAGACTTTATTCCTGCCTCGACTGCTTCCAGTGTCATTGTGGAAGGCGGCATCGGTGATTTCGACCAGATCGAACTGAACAAGCTCCTCACAGGAAAAGTGCTCCGTGTTTCTCCATGGATCGATGAACTTCAGGAGGGAATTTCGGGTAGCGCCTCTCCGGAAGATTTGGAGACAATGTTCCAGTTGATATACCTTTATTTTACATCGCCGAGAAAGGACAGCACCGCATTCCAATCTCTCAAAACCAGGATGAAGGGCTTTATCGAAAACCGCAGCGCAAGCCCGGAAACGGCTTTCGAGGATACCATTTCGGTAACCATGGCTCAATACCATCCGCGAGTTCGGCCGTGGACAATGGAATTGCTTGATGAAATGGATCTCGAAACTTCGTATGATATGTATCGGAACCGTTTTGCCGATTCAAGCGATTTCACGTTTTTCTTTGTTGGAAATTTCGAACCCGACCGGCTCGAATCCCTGGCACAGGTCTATCTTGGCAATTTACCTTCACTTAACCGTAATGAAACATGGAAGGATACCGGCATCTCTCCTCCCGATGGAATCATTAAAAAAGCCGTTTACAAAGGACTTGAGGAAAAAAGTCAGGTCAGAATACTGTTTACCGGACCGTTTATCTGGAACCGTCAAAACCGCTATGACCTGCAATCCATGGTAGGCATTCTTCGCATAAAGCTGCGCGAGGTTTTACGTGAAGATATGGGTGGCACCTATGGTGTCGGAGTCCGGGCGTCAACTTCGCATTTCCCCGATGAAGAATATGGAATTACGATAGGCTTTGGGTGCAATCCGCAAAGAGTGGAAGAACTCGTTACAACAGTCTTCGGGCAACTTGAAGATCTCAAGAAAAACGGCGCATCAGAAACCTATCTCACCAAGGTGAAGGAAATGCAGCGCCGTGAACATGAAACAAATCTCAAGGAGAACTCTTACTGGCTTTCAAACCTGAATTTTTACTATTATCATGGAGAGGACCCGCTTCAGATTCTGGAATTGGATACGTATGTTAATACGTTATCCTCCGAAGCTGTCCGCAAATCAGCCGATAACTACTTCGATATGAATACCTATGTCAAAATTGTTTTGTATCCGGAGAAACAGTAGCTATATAACCTTTTGTTTTATTTTAAGAAATAGTTGCCGCGATAGATTTCTTCCGGCAGTCGCCAGTACCTGCTGAACAGGAGGACCAATCCCCGCGAACTGCACAACAATACTATTTCCTGCATTTACCCTGTGGTGCATACAGCAGCGGAAACCACCCTTAAAACTGGTACAGCGGCGTACCGGTCAGTTGCACCGCCAGGAAATTCACAAAGAAGAATCCAAAAAAGAGTACATTCAATACGAGAACCACATATCCCCACCAGCTTAGCTTTGCCGGCCTCGGGAGCTTGTTGTTCAGATAGAGTATGACAAAGGGGAAAATCATCGCTGCAAAGTTAGCCATGTTTGCCGAGATGATTATCAACTTTGTCGGGAGTGCAAGGTGAATAATGATCCCAATAAAAATAACGAGCACTATTGCGAAAGGATAATAGAACCTGCGCGGGTCATCCTTGAGAAACTCCCGGAATCTTCCGCTCATTGCGAATGCGGCATCGGTGGTATTGCGTATAAGCATCTCAAGGATAGTGCTCTGTGTCTTGAACAGGGTTAAAGCACCGACAAAAAGACCGAAGTAGAATAGGAACGGCCCATACAGCCTGCCCAGTTCCGTAGCCGCATAAATCGGCATGTTTGAAATATCCGGTATACCCGCTCCCGGAACACTGGCCAGATACCATACAAGGATACTTGGCACCATCATACCGATAATGGCTCCGATAAAGAAAACAAACCACTGATCTATGAGTAGAAACCTAAACCAGCGTTTCCAAACACTTGTGTTTTCAGAACTTTCCCGGAATGTCACTCCGGATGCGAGTACTTCCTTCTGCTTGCCGCCCACAATGCCCGCGATATAGCCGACTTTGTGACCCATGCCATACCCTTTATCGCGGTAGTAATTAATAAGCATGAAATTCATACCGGATGCAAAACCGGTGTATCCGGCAAGAGCGCCGAGCAGCGAGACATCTATACCTTTCGGCGGCCGTGCAAAGGTAACCAGACCGCGAAGAGCATTTCCCCAGAAAGATAAAGGAACGATGGCAACAGATATAGCAATCAGGGCAAACAGGATAAAAAATACCATTATTGTGCTGAAAATTTCCATAGTCCGGGAGATTCTCTCCCCGAAGAGAAATATGCCAAAGGCGACAACCATCAATGCTATCCCGATAATACGCACAATTTCGAGTTCTTCCGGGGTGTTCGGTCGACCGGTAAACAGGGTAAAGAGACTTTGCCCGGCTGCGGCGGCCCATCCCCCCCATATCCAGGCGAGAAAGATAATAAGAAGCGTTAAGGATACCCAGAAGTGCATACCGGGTGGTGTACGTGCGAAACCGACAATAGGCACCTCTCCGGTGGCAATGGTATAGCGGGCGACCTCTACGTTATAGAACGTCTGGAGTACTGCTGAAACCAGAATAATCCAGCCAATCCCGATAAACCCATATTTTGCGGCAACCATTGGGCCAAGAAGCCACTCCCCGCTTCCGATAGATACACCTAATGCAATCATGCTCGGGCCGAGAACAAGAGTCAGCATTTCTTTGAAACCGATTCGTTTCACCTTGAACACCGTTTCCGGAGTGGGAAGATCATCGAGAGGGAGCTCCGGCCGGCTTACACCTATCTGTATTTTCATACCAGCGGGTTTGTTTGCTGTCATAGCGGGTATCCTCCTGTTTTTTCAGGTAATTTTACCTCTTCAAAAAGACTGCTCAAGATAAATCGTACAATTCATTATACAAAACTATTGCTCTATTTACAAGCAAGATAAACAAAGCCTTATGAAACACTCCTGTTGTATTCAATCAGTGTATAAACGTGCTTCCGCATCCGAAAATAATGTACGACCGGTATTCTCAAGAGATAAAGGCTGAACACCGATGGCTGATTGCTGGAATTTTTATGAAATAGGGTGGTACTATACTGTTTCACTGACCATGAAAGAAGGAAAGAATACATTTCATGATTTTTTGTTTTGAAGTGGTTATTAACATGAGAAATACATTGTAAAATGTTTTTTTCTCATATATATTGAAACGATGCTTTTTTTGAAGGATTCTTCATCACTTTCACCGTAACCATAACCTTTTTCACAATAAGAGGGCGGTGAAAAAGTCTTTTCACGCACCCTGTAATGAAATATATATCGTTTGTTGCTGTCAAGGGCTTGTAAATCAACGCTTCGCGCTGACCTTTGACAGCTTACATCATGAACCTGATAGTTTTACACCAGACGAATAAAGAATTCTGCAAAAATGTTTTTTCGACAGGATTACAGAATACATATCTTTGTATCCTGTACAGCTCACTTTTTTTAAAAAAATGTTCGTGCACTTATACATCACTTATCTTTTCTCCACACATTTTTTCAATTCTGTCGAAACTATTTTCTAATTACAGGATCATAATCCAGTCCAAAAAGGGAGGAACGTTTATGTTCAATGGAATCTTTCACATCCGCAAGCCTGAGAACGAACCTGTGCTGGGATATGCCCCCGGCAGTAAGGAACGTGAAGAACTGAAAGCCATCCTGAATGAAATGCTTAAAAATCCGATTGAGGTTCCCTGTATAATCAATGGCCGTGAGGTAACTACTGGAGATATTGTCGAAATGAAAGCCCCTCATAACCACAGTCAGGTGCTCGGAACCTACCATCGCGCAGGTCTCAAAGAGGCGGAAAAAGCTATCGATGCTGCAAATGAGGCCAAAATTGAATGGAGCGAGATGGATTGGTCATCACGGGCGACCGTTTTACTCAAAGCTGCGGAACTGCTTTCCGGCAAGTACAGATTAATCCTTAACGCCGCAACCATGTTATGCATGAGCAAAACATGCCACCAGGCGGAAATCGATTCTGCCTGTGAATTGATAGATTTCTGGCGCTTCAATCCCTATTTCATGACAGAGGTTTACGATGATCAGCCGATTTCCACAAAGGATGTTCTTAACTATATAGAGCACCGTCCGCTCGAGGGTTTTGTATTTGCGATTACTCCGTTCAATTTTACATCGATTGCGGGTAACCTCCCGACAGCACCTGCCCTGATGGGTAATGCAGTCGTCTGGAAACCCTCTTCGTCGTCAGTTTTGCCGGCATACTATATTATGCAGTTGCTGAAAGAGGCCGGAATGCCCGATGGTGTCATCAATATGATTCCAGGACCCGGACCTGTCGTTGCCCCACCCGTGCTCAACCATTTAGACCTTGGCGGTGTACATTTTACCGGTTCGACGTATGTGTTTTCAACAATATGGCTTGCTATCGGCTCAGATATTCGCAAGTATTATTCGTATCCGCGGATTGTCGGCGAAACAGGCGGTAAGGATTTTATCTTCGCGCATGGCTCGGCCGATGTCGAGACAGTCGTTACCGCCATTGTTCGCGGCGCCTTCGAATTTCAGGGTCAGAAATGTTCTGCACCCAGCCGTGTTTACCTGCCCGAAAATATCTGGCCGCAGGTTAAAAAAAGGCTGCTCGAAGAGATTGCGACGATCAAGGTTGGCGATGTCTGCGACTTCGGTAATTACATGAATGCGGTGATTGATAAAAACGCATTCTCTTCCATCACGAAGTACATAGAATTTGCAAAGAAAAGCCCCGACATGGAAATACTGTGCGGCGGGACATACGACGACTCCGAAGGTTACTTTATCCAGCCCACAGTCGTCGTGAGCAAAGACCCGCGTTCCAAACTTATGTGCGAGGAAATTTTCGGCCCGGTCATAACCGCTTATATCTATCCGGAAAAACGGTATAAAGAAACGCTTGATGTGTGCAATACTACCAGTCCGTATGCGCTGACAGGCAGTATTTTTGCCGAGGACAGATTCGCAATTGTTACTGCTGTCAAAGCCCTGCGTAATGCAGCAGGGAACTTCTATATCAATGACAAGCCGACAGCGGCAGTCGTTGGACAGCAGCCTTTCGGCGGATCACGTGCCTCCGGGACAAACGACAAAGCCGGAAGCAGACTGAACCTTGAGCGCTGGACATCGCCTCGTACAATAAAAGAGACTTTCCTGCCGCCGACAGATTACCGCTATCCATTTCTGTCGAATGATTAATATACCGAGTATTTTATAATACTCACACCGGCTGTGTGCTGCCGTGTGGTACCGGATACTTTTTTCAAACATGTATACGTGATGAAAAGAGGTTTAAAAAAACCGTAACTTACGATTAAAAGACTGTCAAGGGCAGGATTGTTTTCCCTTACCGGCAATGCATTCGCATATTTCTTGATAGTATGCGTAGAAAACTATATCACCGCCCTTAGAAAAAACAGATTGAACAGAAACAAATGACTTTTCACACAATTGTATATTTCTTTATTATTCTGTAATTATACGAGGTTATCATGCAGAACGAATTACCTGGAAATAATGATCATAGAGAAGAATTCGTAAAACTTTTTCCTGAAAAAGCCGATACAATACTCCAGGTTCAGCATCTTGCCGAACAAAAAGTCCGTGCAGGTGATATCGGTGTTATGATACCAGGCGGATACGGACAGATACCTGTATTGTTTTCAAAAGGGAAATGCCTTCCCGAAGCATGGGAGAATTCGCTTATTGCGCTCTTTTCCTACGGTACTCTGCTCCAGACACAGTACGATAAAAAAGGAGATCCGCCAAGCAGGGACTGCAGCATGATTATGATTATCGAGGATCCGCTGTCGGAGCCGATGATCCACCGTTCGTTTCCGGGCGGCCTGGAAGATCTGGAGGAATACAGGGAGGAAGTTGTCGAGGGAATAAAGAATCACTGGATACGTGATCCGAACGATCCTGAAGATAGCAGGTGGGAATATACCTATAACGAAAGAATGTTTGATTACAAGGTTCCCGGATTGGAGGAATCTATAAACCAGTTTGAGGGTATGGCACAGGCGCTTGCAAAATCACCGATAACACGGAGGGCGCAAATGGTTTCCTGGCAGCCATGGATGGACCTCGGAGCCTATGATCCTGCATGCTGGCAATCATTGTGGGGAAGAATAATGCATGACGAGGCAGGCGCCGCTTATCTCAATCTGAATATGAGATTCAGAAGCAGGGATGCTTATAAGGCGGCATTCATGAACGACTTTGCATTCATCGACCTGGCAAAAAAAATGGCAGAACGGGTATCGGAGCTGATCGGTGAAAAGGTACAATTAGGCAGGTTTATCGACCAGTCGGATTCTTATCATATTTACGGGAGCTATTTTCATGAATTTTTTGATGGATTTATAAAGCTATTGTATGACAGGAAAAATCTCGAGGACAGAACCTGGACAACAGAATTTGCCCGGCCGATTTTCGAGGAAGCCAAACCGCTCATCAAAAAGAAAATAGCTGAGCAGGATAAAAAATACACAAAGTAATGCCGGTTATTATGAATAGATTTATCTTGCCGTTTCCATATCATATTTTTTATGTTGTTCAATCTATTCGCAAAACCTTTGCGCCCCGGATTTTTCTTGTCTTGAGTTCCATCAATGCTTCGTTTGCATCCTGTAATGCAAATTCCTGAACTTCGGGTTTAATAGGAATTTCGGACGCTATTTTCAAAAATTTGCTAACATCGCTCCTGCTGACATTGGCAACACTTTTGATCTCCTTTTCCAACCACAGATGTTCAGGATAATTCAACCGGGTGAGATAGTCCTTGTCTTGTTCTTCTTTTCGAATAGCGTTGATTACCAATCTCCCGCCCGGCGCCATATTCCGCAAAGCCTCAACGATAGGTTTCCATGCCGGCGTGGTGTCAATGATACAATGCAGTTTCTCAGGGGATTTTTCTTCCGTGTCCCCTGTCCACACAGCACCGAGTTCCCTGGCGAACGTTCTTTCCTTTTCATTTCTGGCGAATACATACACGTGCGTATTCGGGTATCGGTGTTTGGCCATCTTCAGTACAAGATGAGCCGAGGCCCCAAATCCGGTAAGTCCCAGATTCTGCCCGTCTTTGAGTCCTGTTAATCTCAGGGATCGGTAGCCGATTGCGCCTGCGCATAAAAGGGGCGCAGCTTCCAAATCCGAAAAAGTATCGGGAATCAGGTAGGCAAAGTCTTCCGGAACTTTCATATATTGGGCATATCCGCCATTCATGTCTCTGCCGGTTGCCTTGAAATCACGACACAGGTTCTCATTACCATCAAGGCAAAACCTGCATTTCCCGCACGCCGAATAAATCCAGCCAACTCCAACTCTGTCCCCGATCTTATAAGCACCTGTTCCGCTGCCGCTTTCCTCGACTCTTCCGACTACCTGATGACCCAACACAACGGGGAGATGAGGCGGAGGTGTTCTTCCCTCGATTTCATCCAATTCCGTATGGCATACTCCGCAGGCCGATACTTTTATTACAATCTCCTTCCCTTTCGGAACAGGATCAGGCAGATCTGTCATTTCCAGCGGAGTCCTGTTTTCTTCGAGACTGCAAAGCTTATGCAACACCATCGCTTTCATAGGTTTTTCCTCGTTATGTGTTCAGATTTCTCTGCAACAGAATGATTGAACGCTCAGAATGCTCCAACAGTACGCCGAAAATCGTTTTTTCTCAACATTTCAAACCACCGCGCGTTTCACTTTCACCGTGTAACCATCGTGATATTGTATAATTTCGATGTCGTGTGTTACAATCAATGAATTGCCATCCGATGTCAAGACCTTTTTTAATCTTTTCCGTTTATTAATTTTAACTCAGCTATAAAAAATGATTATGAAAGAAAACTTATCTATGTCTTTGTTATTATTAAACTCACCCCCTCAGTCCCCCTCTCTTGGAAAGAGAGGGGGAAGACTACTCAATCCCTTCATTCACTGTTATCGGAAATTCCCCTTCTCCTGGCAAGAGAAGGGTTTAGGGGATAAGTTGAGGTGAGGAGAGGGAAAATTAAGCTTAACGAAAGGGATAACCGGAAAATCTTTTTGCACTGTTTGTTCTCTTAAATTATCGATATACCTGCAATGAAAAAATGAAAAAATATTTAAAATGTTTTGATTTGTATGTATGTTTTTTTTACATTTATTATTATAAGGGTGGCGAAAAGCCCTTTTTTACCGCCCTCTTATGATGCTATATTAAACAGGTACCATACAACAAGAGTACCGCAGGAAAATCAGTGTGCATGGAATCATACATCACATACATCTTTCGAGGATACCTCAATGGACACAAACATTAAGGAAAAAATAGACCGGCGCACATTCTGTGTCGGGATTATCGGTTTAGGATATGTCGGGCTCCCGATTATATTTGAATCTGTAAATCAAGGCTTTCAAACGATAGGATTTGATATTGATCAACGAAAAGTCGATATGCTGCTTGAAGGCAAAACATACATAAAGCATTTTCCGGATGAAACTATCAAAACTATAAATGAAACAGGAAAATTCACGGCTACATCGGATTTTTCACTGATCAACAGCGTTGACTGTATTCTTATCTGTGTCCCTACCCCACTAACTGCACACCGTGAACCCGACATGTCATATGTGATGTCGACGACAGAAACAATGTATCCTTATTTGAAAAGAGGCCAGATTGTTGTCCTCGAATCTACCACATATCCCGGAACCACAGACGAAGTTATGCTCCCGATCCTTGAAAAAAGCGGATTGAAATGCGGCAGGGATTTCTATCTGGCATATTCGCCCGAACGTGAAGACCCGGGAAATACGGAGTACTCAACGAGAAAAATTCCAAAAGTTGTGGGAGGCCATGATCATGAATCCTGCGAAAATGCCGCATATCTTTATAAACAACTGGTTGATGAAGTTATTACCGTTTCTTCCGCCCGTGTAGCAGAAGCAGTCAAGCTCACGGAAAACATTTTTCGCAGTGTTAATATTGCTCTGGTGAATGAATTAAAAGTAATTTACAAAAAAATGGATATTGACATCTGGGAAGTAATCGATGCGGCAAAGACAAAACCGTTTGGATTCATGCCATTCTACCCGGGACCGGGTCTTGGGGGGCACTGCATTCCAATAGATCCTTTTTATCTCACATGGAAAGCCCGTGAATATGGATGTTCGACACGTTTTATTGAAATTGCCGGAGAAATCAACACATCTATGCCGCACTATGTCATACAGGAATTAACACATGCTCTCAATGAACAGGGTAAACCTCTTAAAAATGCTTCTGTCTTAATAATTGGACTTGCTTATAAGAAAGATATGGATGACATGCGTGAAAGTCCGACTCTGGAACTGCTCGAGTCTCTTCATGCAAAAGGGGCAAAACCAGATTATTATGACCCGTATATACCATACATAATAAAAACCCGCAAACATCCTTCCCTTGTGGGTATGGAAAGTGTACACCTTACTCCTGAAACGGTTCAAAGCTATGATGCCGTACTTATTGCAACCGATCATTCCGTGATTGATTATGACCAGCTTGTCCGGGATGCGCAATTGATCATCGATACCCGCAATGCTACTAAAAATGTAACCCGCGAAAGAGAAAAGATTTATAAGGCATAACGAGATTTTCGGGGAAAGGATTACATTTGGGCAATGAACACTGAAATCGAAATTTTGAATCAATTATATGCGATACAGGAGCATCGGTAATGAAATTCTCGCCTTCGAAGATTCTTCCGGAAGTACTTCTCATCGAACCGGACATTTTCAAAGACAACAGAGGTTACTTTTTGGAAACATACCGGGCAAAAAAGTATGCCGAGCATGGTATACCCGCACAATTTGTTCAGGATAATCGTTCGCAGTCAATAAGGGGTGTTATTCGAGGATTACACTACCAGATCAACATGCCCCAGGCCAAACTGATATGGGTTGTAGATGGTGAGATAATGGATGTTGCAGTAGATATTCGAAAGGGTTCTCCTGCATTCGGAAAATGGACAAGTGCAATCCTCTCTTCGGATAATTTTCATCAGATATTCATACCGGAAGGATTTGCACATGGTTTCTGTGTGATCAGTAAAACAGCCACGTTTATGTACAAATGCACAAACTACTATGATCCCGAAAGTGAACATGGCATACTCTGGAACGATCCGTTTCTGGGCATAGAATGGCCGGTGTCACAACCCATTTTATCGGAAAAGGATAAAAATAATCCTTCTTTACAGGAAATTCCCGAAGAGTATTTACCTTTTTATATTGACTAATAAATATTATATATTATAATTAACATCGATTAATTTCGAGTTCTTTGAGAAAATAAAACAGAGCAAAAGGTTGATACATATATCTTCTCTGCGTGTTAATCATGTGATCAGGTAAAATGAAATCCGTGCCATTCCTCGCGAAGCAGGAAAAACAGTTATTACCATAATGTATCACATGCAGAAGTGTTAATAAAATTGTTCAAACCAAGGATATGAAAAGTACGGAGGAATTATGAGAGAAAAAATTCTCAATCTTCTTGAAGAAAAAGGTATGCTCCCTCCCCTGCCAGATACGGTACTACGAATTCAAAAAATGGTGAATTCTCATGATACCGGGATAAAAGAAATTGCCAGTGTGATTGAAATTGATCCGGCACTGGCCGGAAGAATACTGAAATTAGCCAACAGTCCTTTCTACAGCAGAAGCACGAGCCAGATTTCAACTCTTCCGGTAGCAATTACCAAAATCGGGCTTAACACGCTGGTTAAAATTGTATATTCACTTAAAATGACTTCATTGTTTACTGATAAATCCGTTCTGGACAACTCTCAATTCTGGCGTCATTCTCTTGCAGTCGCCATATTTACACAGTCACTCAGCCGAAAGATTAAATGCTCAAAGGAAGAACAGGATATAATTTATCTGGCAGGCTTGATGCATGATATTGGTATTATGGTATTTACATATCTCATCACCGATGAATATTCTGATTTCTTAGAAAACGGCCCTGATGATGAGAAAGCTCTGTATGAACAGGAAATGAATACATTTGATATTGATCATGCCGAAGCAGGCTCTCTTTTCATTGAAAAATGGTGGGAGATGGATGAACGTGTATCGCAGGCAGTGAGACATCATCATTCTTCTTCTCAGGATCACGATAAAAACACACTCCTTGAAAAACTGGTGCAATTAGCCAATGATATTTGCAACGATCAGGGCATCACAAACGGTACAAATTTTATTCCCCAGGCGGTAAGAGAAGAAACATGGGAAGAACTGAATATATCACAAAACGAAGCTGAAAATATTATAACGGAGGTTCAGTCCGCACTGGAGCAGGCAGAGGGAATGATTGGAATGTTATAAATTCGACACATGCTTCCATGATATTGTATAAACACAAGTTACTTCATGACACGATGAAATAAAGAAACAGGTAATGTAACTCTGCCATAAACGTGCTTTTCGTAACGTATTCAATACTATTTTTATCATGTTGCTGTACGAAACCGAGTAATTCAGGAACGGTTGTTTACCGTATCAAACATAGCAACAATATTTTCAGGCGGCACATCTGCCATAATATTGTGAACCTGCTGAAATACGAATCCTCCATCTTTTCTTCCAATGTCCACCTGTTTTTTCACATGCTGCGCTACCGCTTCAGGAGTCTCTTTTGGAAGGATATAACCTGTATCACATCCCCCGCCCCAGAATGTAAGGTCTCTGCCAAATTCATTTTTCATCTCGGTGAGATCCATTCCCGAACAGTTTATCTGAACAGGGTTTACCGCATCAAGGCCGGCTTCTATCAGATCCGGTATCAATTCCCTTATCCCTCCGCAGGAGTGGAGATTAACCTTTACCTCAGCCAGTTCCTTAGCTCTGTTCCAGAGAACTTTGTGCCTGGGCTTAAAAAATTCACGATACATATCCGGCGATATCTGGGGTCCGGTTTGCATACCCAGATCATCTCCAAAAACGATAATATCGATGTAGTCCCCTACAGTTTCAAGGAAATTTTCGAGATTTTCAAGATGGATTTCCACCATTTTATCCAGGAAAGCATGGGCTTTTTTCGGCTCACCGGCAAGCAGCATAAAGAAATTATCGTTCCTGTACATGAACTGCCCGAATTCCAGGAGGTTTCCGCCAAATAATCCGAGTATGGCCTTATCGGTTCTTTCACGTAACCTCCGGGCACCTTCTCTGAAAACTTTCTGCCCGTCCGGACCCGAAATCTCCGTACCCGGAGGAGAAGCAATTGCTGCCCACATGCTCTCAGTCCATATATCGGGCATTGTGCTTAAAACCGGTTCCTCCTCTGCAAAAGGCCAGTATGTCTGCTCAAAATAAAGAGCTCCATCAGGCATCTGCGCAATAATCCTTCCTGTTGCTTCTGACTTAATAACCCATCTGTCCTTCTCACGTTCCGGGAGAGCCCATACCGGTATCTGGCACCGGGTTCCATCGGGAAGTGTCCAGTCCGCCCAGAACCTGTCATCAAGCGCAAAACCACGGCCCAGTTCAATGGTATCCACCTCAAAACGTTCCAGGATATCACCGTTAGGAATGGCTAACTGCTGAACAGGGTCGTACACACGTACCGTCTCAGGTTCCAGTCCGAGATATTCACGGAGTTTCGGATACACTATCGCAGAAATACCCGAAGATCTGTGCCCTGAAAAATCAACGGGCACCTTATCCGTTTCATGGTGATTTAAAGCTGCGAGAACCCGTTCTCTTGATGTCATTATTATCTCCCGTGGTTTATCTTTAAGCTTTCATTCTTTCTAAGCGCTGAAAGCTGTTCGCTGAACGCTTATCTTGTTATAGATTGGTTCTCATTACCTGCCGCCGGAAGATTCTTATACCAGGTATATGCCAGCACACAACAACTCGAAAAAGCAATCACAATACATATGAGACTGTTGAGATGCCAGTGCCCCACAAGATATATCGGAAACAGGTAAAAAGCTGATGCACCGAATATTCCCAGGACGGTATTAAGAATTGCATATGAAGGCCTGTCAGTCGGAGAGGAAAGTTCTTCGGAAGAGATGCCGGAAAGGTGTTTTATGGGATTCCATAATCCAAAGGGACGGACAGTCCGGAAGAACTTTACAAGAATATCATTCTTCACCCGAGCAGTTGAAAGCGAACCGATAATACACGCTCCGAATGATGAAATGACAATAGGCGGGAAAAATGCATACATAGGCAGATCGGGAATAAATAAAACGATAAGTGAAAGTAAAATACCCACTATCGTCCCGAAAGCATATCCCCATCCGTTCATTCTCCACCAGTACCATCGAAGAAAATTAGGTATCAATACGCCCGCACCCAGAGCCATCATAAGCCAGTTCCAGATATGCGCGATAGATTTTGCCTGGAATCCTAAAAGTATTCCCATTACAACAATAATTATCGTGGATATATAACTGGCCCTGACCAATTGTTTTTCTCCTGCATCAGGCCTGAAATAGGGCTGCCATATATCACGGACAATATACGATGCTCCGGCATTGACAGTCGCGCTGAAAGTCGACATAAATGCAGCCATAAATCCCGCTATAACAAATCCTTTAAATCCTGACGGCAAGAAATCTTTTATCACGATCGGCATTACCAGTTCGGGATCGGTTACATTTGCTATGCCTGTTATTGCCAGAAGAGTTATGCCCATAGTCATTCCCCATCGTACAATCTGTGCCGCACCCCATGCAGCTCCGATTTTTGCTGCATCACGGGGATCTCTTGCCGCCAGAAAAGTCTGAAAATCATACATCTGCGCCGGTCCACCAGCATTCAATAAAAGGCCTTTTAATACCCAGACAATAACGAGTGCTCCGAATAATTCATACTGGGCATTTACAGTTCCGGACAGATGTTCAAGCCGCCATACCGGTAAAAGTGATGTCCAGTCCGAGGGTATGCTTCTGGTAATGAGTTCCGGTGACAATTTGTTGTATGCCACAACGGAAATTATAATACTTGACACTACAAGAATAATTGTCTGGATGACATTGGTAAATACAACACCATATAAGCCGCCAAGAAGCACATAGAGTGTTGTGGTACCAATAATGATTATCGCGCATGTCGAAGCATTAAAGGGAATATAAATAGCAGCAAACTTACCGATCCCCTGAAAAGCATATCCGATAAAACCGGTAAGGGTTGTTATCGCCATTATCGAATATGATAATCTCGCAATTTTTCCGCCGGCATCATTTCCGAACCTTGTTATCATCCATTCTGCACCGGTTACAACGTTTGATCTTCTGACCCATTTACCCATGTATGACATAAAAAAAGCAACCATCATAATTCCCCACATCCAGTGAATCCACATTGATCTCATACCAAAAATAAAAAACATTGAAACAATCCACATTGTGCCGGTAATATCAAACATCGATGACGACCCGGAAAGAGAGAGAGCAAGCCAATGAATACCTCTTCCGCCAAGAAAATAAGCTTCAAGGTTTTTTGATGCCCGTTTCTGTAAATAGAATCCTACGCCAATGACAATGCAAAAATATACGGCGATAATAATAATATCGATATAACTCATGTATCATTCTCCGGTAAATTCAGGAAATTGAATGTATTGATTTTTTGAAGATACTTTTTTTAAAGCAGGAATACAAGATTAATTATAAGAAGAAATTTCCCAAAAGGGCAGTGAAAAAAAACTATTCCACGCTCTTTGTAATGAAGAGTATTGTATTCGTTAGTGTTATCGGTCTCGTCTACCGGACAGAAAGTCATATAAATCAAGGATTCCCAATAATTTTTGCCGGCTTACATCCGAAGTCTGACATTTTTTCATAAGGATTCTTATATCTCTTTTAAAAAATTGGTAAAAATTATTTGTTTTTCCCATTGATGAACAATACATTAGATTATAATATTCAATATTTTTCAAAAAACAATCTTATTTATCATGTACTTCTGTAAAAAAGTATCATGGAGAACTCTCAAAGGGGGAGCAATGAGAAAGAGATATTTGAATATTTTCTTGATTTTTACGCTGTTTCTGTGTGTTCGTGGTTCCGGAACCTGTACGGCCCGTGAGGTGAAAGGAGCCAATTTCCCTGAAACGGTCTCAATCCAGGGGTCAAATTGTAAGCTCATAGGAGTAGGAATACGTAAAAAGCTCATCATCAATGTCTATCTGGGAGCTTTGTATATGTCCCGGCCTTCACAGGCCACATCAGAGATTATTTCATCCGATCAGGTGAAACGTGTTATGATGCATTTTCTGTACAAGGAAGTAAGGGCCGATCAACTCGTAGAAGCATGGAACGAGGGTTTTGAGAAAAATAGCGGCGCTTCCTTAACCGTGCTTAAAGAAAAAATTGAACGTTTCAATGGGTTCTTTACCGAACCGATGAAAAAAGGTGAAACCATGAACCTGACCTACATCCCCGGCAAGGGGACCGAAGTGAACATAAAGGGCAGAATAAAAGGTGTCATAGAAGGAAAAGATTTCATGGAAGCTCTCTTTTCTATCTGGTTCGGGCCCTACCCACCCAGCAAGGGTTTGAAGGAAGGAATGATGGGCAAGTAACTCATGCTGTAAACATTTAAAAAGTCAGTTTGTGTTCAATTATTCACGCACATTTCATGAATGGAAGGTGTGCTGATGGCACAGATCTCTTAGCAGCAAAGACACCTATGCCCTATAATTCAGAATATGAGCGAAACGGCAGGAAACAGAGATTGTGTTCTTCTTTCCAGTCACTGCGAGCTTAGTGGAAAACCATATAAAAATACAATCCGTGCTCAATACTTTTTTCTTTCATTTTTTTACATTAATAAGTATATTTTTTACTGTTTTTCACTTGAAGAGCTTATTATATTTGAATCTTAATTTACATTATTAACAATTTAAAAAATTCGAAAATACAGAAATAATTTTTTAATACTGTTAATTTGGGAATATCACCATGATTAAAGCTCAAACCATCATGATGGTGGATGATGAACAGTCTGTTCTTGATCGATTTGAGAAATACTTTACATCAAAAGGCTATCATTTTATTCCGCTCAATAATCCCAAATCCATAATAAAAAGTATTAATACCCATAAGCCTAATATCATCCTCATGGATATTGCCCTGAATGATATGAGGGGAGATAAAATAATCAGGCTGCTCAGGGAAAAGGGACTTAAAAAACCTATCATTGTTGTTTCGGGTTATATAAATAAAAATCTCATTGTGGGTCTCAAAGATTATGATGTCACAGATTTCTTTGCGAAACCTGTATCACTGGAAAAGCTTGAAATGAAGATACAGGATCTCATGACACAGAAGAAGAAAATAATCCCTTCAAAAACCTCGAAACGCCCGCTGGAAAAAGATCCATACACACAAAATTCAATCCTTCTCATCACTGAAAATAAAAGTATAATAATAAATCCGTTATCGTTTATTCCACAAGAAGTTATTGAAAAACACGGATTAAAAATCATTGTTAAAACCGGTCTGCACGATTCAATAAATGCCCTGAAAAAATCTTCCAATAACGTACAAATGATTACAATTGATGCTGCAAATGAAGCCAAGGTTTTGGTTTTGACGAAACTCCTGAAAATTGTAACTGCCAATATTCAAATCGCGGTATACTTCATTGCCAACGGATTCTCACAAAAATTGAAGGATTCGCTTTTCGAACTTGGGTTTGAAAATCTAATCACACGGGGGGATTATTCCCCAGTAAAATATATCGAGATGCTCAGTTTTGCATTAACGAATATCCAGGTGCCATCGCCAAAGAAAAAAACGAAATCCCGCCTTACCATTATCAAAGATTTAAAAGCGATTAAAACATTGCCTCCACTGCCGGATATATTCATCAAGATAGAACAGTTATCCCATAATCCGAAAGCCACTTCCACAGATTACGGTAACGTCCTTGAACTTGATCCCAATATCACTGCACGAATATTGCGCATGTCAAATTCTGCGCTCTATTCCTTCAAACGAAAAATTAAAACCGTAAAAGATGCTGTCACGCTCATGGGTACCCGTGAAATATTATCACTGGTGCGTCTGGCATGTATTACGGGAAATCTTAAATCATCACCTGAAATTGAGAGCGCAATAAGGGGGATATGGGAACATTCGGCATGCTGTGCGGTTACCGCAAAGCTGCTTTACAAAAAAATGGATATCTGGAAAACGGAGAATCTTGAGGATGATTTGTTTATATGTGGTATAATCCATGATATCGGCAAGATTATCATCTGGAAATTCTTCACCGAAGCCTATATAAATTTTAGTCTTAATCCCGATGTAAGTCCCTATCCTCTTGAGAGCGAGGAGGAAGCAAATCTTGGAATATCCCACAGCGAGGTTGGCAAAGAGCTTGCCAACTACTGGGGTATTCCTGATATGCTCACTGATGTCATTGGATTTCATCACAAACCCATGCTCATGCCAGAATCAGAACTTGTAATGATCATCCACATTTCTGATTATATCAGTAAAAATATAATGCAGGACAAATCCAATGGCCAGGAATATGAAATTGACACAGAATTCCTTAAAAAAATTAATTACTCTGTAGATCAAATTCAGGAACTCACAGAAGAACTCAAACCAGAAATCGAGAATAACACCAAACTCCTTACCAAATTAATTACTAGTTGATAACATATTCTTCTGTAACAAATAAACAAACTTATACCGCCTTCTTTCTATGAAATGATAAAACAAAATTTTATCTGAATTGACTAATTCAGGTATTCAATGTGCAATTATCTATGCCAGAAGATCAATTTAGTTTGTAACATAAAACATAATTATGAAAATATTTTTGGATTTACGGATTACTTTTTGATATAATTTTTAAAGGGTTGAATAGAATTCACCTTTTTTTCCGATATAAGAGATAGTAATTCATCTTGAATACATAGTAACTTTGGATTTTTCCCGGGAAACTTTATGAAGTATATCGGTATGAACAAAAGGACAAAAAAATGACTGCGAAACCAGCAAAAGCCGGGATTGGATTCGATGATACTAAAAATTCTTTTGAGGCGGGTAACCATGCAGCTAAAAAAGCCCTTAAAAATATGGGACAAAAAGCGGGAAGTTTAGGAATCGCATTCTGTACCGGCAAACATGACTATCAAGCCTGTTTTGATGGTATACGATCAGCGGCAGGAGATATTCCGATTATCGGCGGTCCTGCAATTGGTGTTATCACGAACGACTATTTGGGATGTGAAGGTTATCAGACAGGTGTTGCCGTACTACCCGATGATATAACTTTCGACATTGCAGCAATCGGAGGACTGGATAGGGGAGAAACACAAACCGGACACAGACTCGGCAGCCAATTGTCGAAAAAAAGAAATCCTGAAGAAAAACAGATCCTTCTTTTTTACGATTCGATTAAATCTCCTCCTCCTGCACCGGTACTGAACGTATCTTCATACCTGATCGAAGAATTTGAACACGGATTAGGGAACAATCCACCTCCTCTCGCCGGAGCGGGACTCATCGGCAGCTTTACGTTCGAAAAGGGAAAACTGTTTTGCGGCACCAGTGTTGGCGACCAGTATGCAGTCGCAACACTCTTATCAGGTGATTTTTCTGCATACACCACTATCATGCACGGCTGTAAACCCATAAGTGGTTATCATACAATTACCCGTATCGAGGGGCCGGTAGTATATGAAATTGATGGCAAACCTGCCCTTGATGTGATTGATAATCTTCTGGGAACTCAGGATTGGCAGAAAAGGCTCCCGCTGCTTATTGTGACTATGGGTGTCAACCATGGCGATAAATATGGTCCATATAATGAGAATAATTATGTAAACAGACTCATTGTCGGAATAAAACCGGAAAAGAAAGCTATTGTATTATTTGAAGCAGATTTTAATAATGGCACTGAATTTCAATTCATGCGCCGTAATTCGGAGCTTATGCATGAATCAGCGAAACAGCGCAGCGAGAAGGCACTCGAGTACATTCAAAAAAACGAGTTAGACCCGTTTTTCGCCTTATACATAGACTGTGCCGGCAGAACGGCAGTTTATTCAGGTTCTGAAACAGAAGAAGCTTCAATAGTTCAAAAGATTATTGGTCAAACTATACCCCTCCTCGGATTTTACTCGGGAGTAGAAATTGCTCCCTTTTTAGGTAAAAGCAGAGGACTCGACTGGACAGGAGTATTACTGATATTAAGCAGAAAAAAAGATTCATGAAAGAAGATGATAAAATAACGAATATTCAAAAAAAATTATCTTATTTATCAGAACAATTCGAACAGTCAACCAAGGACCTGGTGAGACTCGACCTCAAGAACCTTAACCTGACTCTCCAGAAGAAACAGGCTCTTACAGCTTTCAATTTCATTAAAATAATTCAGGAAAAAATAGAAAACGCCTTCACGAGAGAAGATTTATATAGCAATATTGTCAAAACGTTAACATCGGATTTGTATGTTGATTCTTCTGCGCTGTTAAGAATCGAATCTAAATCCATGGAAATTACCTTCTTAGCCTTAGAGGGCTTGCATGAAAACCGTAAAGTGCTCAAATTGGATAAACATTTTACACCGCATAAATTTTTAACCCCTACTTTTTTCAATAGCAATTCATCTCAAAAACCTTTTCACAAATGGCTTAAGGAAACTTTTAACTTCCCTTATTTTGTCTGGTATCCCTTTCATGATAAAGATAATGAAACGTTCGTACTCTATCTTGGCAATACACATGAGGATATGATGTTAAAACAGCCTTTTTCCGAAGTAAGCCTTGAAATTCTGGGAGCTATCTCTTCAGTGATCCTTTTGAGAAGGGATAACATTGAAAAAACACAGGAAATGCTCAGGAAAAAAGAAACGCGTATTGATTTTTTAGCTGAGATACTTACATCATCACCGATGTCTGTTATTGCCACCGACAGGAATAAAAAAATATTGTATGTAAATCCTGCAACGGAAAAACTATTCGGCTATACAAGTGAAGAGCTTACAGGGAAAGATCCTAATATATTAAGCGCCCAACCACTTAACTCTGATATTGAAAAAGCAATCATAAATTCGGTCAAACAGGGAAAGGTTTGGAAAGGTGAGTTATTAAACAAAAAGAAAAACGGTGATTTGTTTTTCATCTTCGCCTCGATTTATAAAGTACTGGATAAGCAGAATAATTTTTTAGCCTATGTTGGTTTTCAGGAAGATATTAGCGATCGCAAGCGAGTGGAGAATGCACTGAGGGAAAGTGAAGGGCTGCTCCGAGACTTTATGGATAATGCCAATGACCTTATTTTGTTCATAAGACCCGACGACGCACGTTTTGTATTTACAAACCAAGCTTTCAAGGAAACTCTTGGCTACAATGATAAAGAAATATCTGAATGTACCATTTACGATATCATGCATCCGGATTCTCTTAACCATTGCAAAGATTTATTTCAGCGCATTATAACCGATGAGCCATTAAACCGTTTTGATGCCACATTGGTTGCAAAACAAGGTAGTTTAATCATTGTGGAATGTAATGCCAACTGCAGCTTTCAAGATGGAAAACCCTTCATTATTCGCTGTATCTGTCGCGACGTCACCGAACACAAACTTGCGGAACAGTCACTTATAGAGAGTGAGAAGAAATATCATTCACTTATCGAAAATATGAATGATATAATTTATTCCACGGATGAAAAAGGAATTGTAACCTATATAAGCCCCCAGATTAAACATTTTGGCTATAAAAGCGAAGAAATTTTTTCTCATCCTTTTACAGATTTTCTTGTATTCGAAGATAAAGAAAAATCACTTCTTGATTTTCGGAAAACAATGGAAACAGGAGAAGAATTCCCTTCCCAATTTAAAATTTTAGACAAAGAAGGTAGTATTCACTGGTTTGAAGAATATGGAAAAGTGCGGCATGATGAAACAGGCAAGATTGTTGGGCTTACGGGAGCTTTGAGGGATATCACCGAGCGCAAGAAAATGGAAGATAAACTTACCTGCGCACAAAAAGAACTGGAAATCAAAACGAAGAATCTTGAAGAAACCAATACAGCATTGAAAGTTCTGCTAAAACACCAGGATACTGAAAAAAATAAGATGAAAAATAATATACTGGAAAATATTCATACTCTTGTTCTACCATATCTTGAAAAAATAAAAATCGGAACTTCGGATGAAAAACAAAAGACGTTTGTCAATATTATTGAAACAAATCTTTCTGAAATTACAAAATCCTTTGCAAATCTATTATCACAATATTATTCGAAATTTACCCCAACAGAAATTCAGATTGCCAATTTAATAAGAGAAAACAAAATAACAAAAGATATTGCAGGAATACTTAATATATCAGAAACCACAGTGTTTTTTCATAGAAGAAATATCAGAACAAAACTCGGTTTAAAAAATAACAAAATCAATCTCCGGATTTATCTCCAATCTATACCCAACAAATAAACAATCCCTGTTATTGATAGTATATTCCCTACAATATACCGTCAATAATCTATAAATATTTATTGAAAAATAATAGTATATTTATAGTTAATTATGTCTCATATACTGTTTCATACTGTATACTTCAAAAAAGTTTGATTTACTGATGTAGTTCGAAGTGTAATAAAAGGAAGATGTGACAAACGTATTTTCTCATATACACAAAATACTGATATATATCAAGACCATGAAAAGATATTCTTTTCATTTCAGCCAAAGCCAAGACAAGTTCTACTCCGACGAAGCCTTGACTGAACGATAATTGTTAATTACTCATACACTGTCTGTAAAATCGAGTACTGGCTATTCCAAATTATGTGATATTTATTTTTATGGAACTGATTGCCTGGATAAAACGAAAGAATATTTATCCACATTGTCAGCATGTTTATTTAGCATAATATGATATATTTTAAAGATTTATATGTTTCTTCGTTTTGAAATCATTACTCGAAAAAAAACACGCATCAGAATGAGTATATAATCCATTCTTAAGATGTATCCGGCGTTTTGAGAACATAAATATAGAATTTGGTAATCTCTTGTTCGATAATATATTAAGAATTGGTAGATGAATGTGGATAAAGAAAATAATATCGAAATAAATGATAACTATCTTCCTATTAGTCTTATCACTCTCAGACCTAATACTTTAGTGTCTTTTAATATTTTCGCTAAAATTAAAAACAATTTTGTGCAATTCCACGAAGAGGGGGAACAACTTACACAGAAAATTCTCAACAAACTGATTACCAATAAGGTGACCACTGTTTATATAGTGAAAAATGATGAAGCGTATTATCATAATTACCTTGTCAAAAAAATTGCTAAAATATTAGATGATTCCACCATACCTGCTTATGCAAAAGCTGAGATTGCTCATGCTTCTTTAATGAGTATCGCTCAAAGTCTTTTTAAAAAACCAAATTTCAATACCATAACACTTTATAAATCCTTAATATCAAAAATCACTGATTATATCCTCATAGAAGAAGAAGCTATTTACAACCTTATACGGCTGACATCATTAAAATTTGAAATCTCCACACATTCCGTCAACGTCGGTATGTATGCCCTTGGGCTTGCAAAAAACCTTTTTGGTAATAATCCCGGGCATAACCTGCATGAAATTGCAGCAGGTTTTTTTCTCCATGATATCGGCAGAGGCATTATACCCTCGACAATACTTAACAAAACAACCCCGTTAACTCATGAAGAATGGAAAATTGTGAAACAACACACTGCCCATGGGTTCAAACTCCTGAACAAGCTCAATATTGATAATAAAGAAATAAAAATCATTGTCTTACAACATCACGAACGTCATAACGGCAAGGGTTATCCTCGTGGATTGAAAGGTGATGCAATTCATATATACGGTAAAATTTGCTGCATCGCCGATGCGTTTGAAGCTCTCACATCTTACCGCCCGTATCGCTCATCGAATAATAAAAATATCAGTTCGTATAAAGCGCTTCTTACATTGAAAAACGAGATGCAAAATGAATTTGAACCACACTTATTTCAAAAATTCGTTCAAATGTTCAGTCATACATTTAATAACGGCCAGAAACAGTAATCTCATATTCCCCGAAATTCAGGTCGTACGATTCCATAGTGATTATAACCCTCAAATAATCCCGCAAGATCATTAAAAAAATGAAACCTTCCCTTGCATAAATATTTTCCATTTATTATAGTATTTCTTATATGTATTCTGTTATATAGGAATATTTTACATATTTTCAGTTTGATACAATCAAAAGCATTTATCTGAAGGAAATATCATCATGAAAAGAACAGTGTTTCCAGCCATGTATCTCGTTGTAATAATTTTTTACCTTTGTTCCGCTGTAACTTCTGCTCAGGATCTTAAATCAATCAAGCTCCCTGACCCGCAAATGACAGGCGGCAGGCCTCTGATGGAGGTATTGAAGGATAGATGTTCTACGCGCGAATTCAGTTCTGAGAAGTTATCCCCGCAGGTGCTTTCAAACTTGTTATGGGCGGCGTTCGGGATAAACCGTCCGGAATCCGGAAAACGTACCGCACCTTCGGCGGTGAACTGGCAGGAAATTGATATTTATGTAGCCACCGCTGAAGGCCTCTACCTTTACGATGCGAAGGGAAATATGCTCCAGCCAATTCTTGCCGGAGATATACGTGCCGATACCGGTACGCAAGAGTATGTAAAAGATGCTGCCGTGAACCTTATCTATGTGGGGGATTATTCAAGAATTGGCAGAGGAACGGATGAATATAAAACCCGCACATCAACATGGGATACAGGTTTCATCAGCCAGAATGTGTACCTGTTCTGTGCTTCCGAAGGTCTGGCAACCGTGGTGCGCGGTCTTGTTGACAGACCGGTACTCTCCAAGATCATGAAACTGAGTCCCGATCAAAATATCACCCTGACTCAATCGGTCGGATATCCTAAAAAGTAATCCTCTGAAAGCATGAATCCATTTAAAAGTCTGGTGAAAAACTCATACCTTCGGGATAATGCGCTGTCAAGGGTCAGCGCAAAGCGTTGATTTACAAGACCTTGACAGCAACAAACGATATATATTTCATTACAGGGTGCGTGAAAAAGGACTTTTTCACCGCCCTCTTGAACTATTCTGAGGAAAAACACTGAATCGCTCTTTCTCATTTCCCCGATATGTTTCAATCTTATTCCCAGTATTTTTTTCTTACTTCCATCAGTTCTGAATATGTATCGTCGTTGTCGCCGAGTTCCTCTTTGAGACTCAGAAGATCTGCCTTCAGCTTTTTGCGCACATCTGCATAAGCAGGATTTTCGTAGACATTATTCATCTCCCGGGGATCTTTTTTTAGGTCGAAAAGCTCCCATTCCGGAATTGTAGGAGCAAAGTCCTGCGAAGATTTCAGCGCCTGATTAACTATCTGAGTTCCTTTCATTCCCAGTCCGAGTCCATAGAAAAAAATCAGCTTGTATCGTTTTGTCCTTATACCATAGTGAGCGGGGACACCATGGTGAGCCATATGCATCCAGTAACGGTAGTACATCTCTGTGCGCCAATCGGAGGGGGTTGTTCCTTCCAGATTCGAGCGAAAACTCCTGCCCTGCATGGTGGATGGTACGGGCAACCCGGCATATTCGAGGAACATAGGTGCAAAATCTGCATTGATGATGATATCATCATTGGTGGTGCCAGGTTTGATGTCACCTGGATACCGCACAACAAAAGGCATGCGAAGCGATTCCTCATACATGAACCTTTTGTCGAAATATCCATGCTCCCCAAGGAAAAATCCCTGGTCGGAAGTATATATCACCATAGTGTTATCAGCCAGTCCCTCATCATCAAGAAAGTTCAAAAGCCGCCCTATATTCTCATCGACTGCGGCTATGCAGCGCAGATAGTCCTTGATGTAAAGCTGATAGCACCATTGTATTTGTTCATTCCGATCAAGTCCTGCAGGTTTTTCCTGTTTAAGATCTCTTTCATTCATGTCTTCGCCGATTTTTAATGTGGCGTTGGCAGCTGCCCGTGAACGGTTTTGATACTCATCCAGGAGGTTATCCGGCTCCGGCATTTCCATATCCCTGTACAAATCGGCAAATCTCCTTGCCGGTTCCCAGTTCCGATGCGGCGCTTTGAAATGGCACATCAGGAAAAATGGTTTATCCGACGTACTGTTTTTGAGCCATTGTAGTGCACTATCAGTAATCACATCGGTTGAATACCCTGTATATTCTGTACCACCTCCTGTTCCGTTCTGCCAGGATTTTCCCTTCTCTTTCAGGATGGGATTATAATACCTCCCCTGACCCGGTAAAACGTTGTAGTAATCGAATCCTGCCGGTTCAGTCTTTAAATGCCATTTTCCAATGACAGCAGTTTGATAACCGCCTTGCTGGAGCATGTTTGCAACATTCCGGTGGTTCGGATCAAACTCGTCACTCAAAGTGTAAACGCCATTTTTCTGACTGTACTGCCCTGTCAGTATGCATGCACGGCTTGGGGTGCAGATTGAATTCGTGACGAAGCAGTTGTTTAGACGCATACCCTCTTCGGCAATACGATCGATATTCGGCGTTTTTGCCACTCCGGACAATAGTCCGCCATAACAGCTTATGGCATTGGGAGCGTGGTCATCGGACATAATGAAAAGGATGTTTGGACGTTTTTGACGATTTTTCTCAGCAAACGATATTCCCGGCATCGCTATTGAAAGAGAGCTCATACCGCTACAGACAGCGACACTGTTCATAATAAATGTTCTGCGAGGTATGGATTTGTTATCTTTTCGCGCATCCGCTTTCATGATAGCTTCACTCCAAGAATAATTCCTTACTATTACTCACTTTATTTTTATCAATTATTTATATATACGCCATCAAAACAGAAAGCTCAAGGTTAATAAATCTCACAAAATAGTAATTTTTTCTTTTCTGTTTCGTTGCATAGTGGAAAAAACAACCAAACTTTATATATTTTTATAACACATTACTATACAATATATTAACCGTGGGAATATTTATTGACTATCCGCATCTGCTAAAATGTTTATAAACCGCTTATGGTAATGATTCAGTTTTTGTTGCATGTTTGCTTTCAACGGTTGTACTTTTCGGTAAGAAATTTCAAGGCCGCTTACATCCACCTGGTAAGGATGGATCCCCAGATATGCTGCTTTGGCAGAAATTGCCGCGCCAAGCGTTGTGGTTTCGTTGATTGCATTGCCATTTCTGTCATACATGGCATAAACATTTTTCCCGGTAAGCGATGCAATGAGTTTTCCAAAGTATGGGTCTTTTGAACCTCCGGCCGATAGAACGATTTGAAAATCACTCTTACCTGCCATGAAATCAATCAGGCAGGCGGTCATAATTGCTGTAGTCAGATTTGTAATAATATATGCCTTTTCGGGATTTCGGAAAAAATCATGATCATTCATGATTTTTCCTTTTATTCCAGGAAATGGGCCGGTATTGTAGTTCATCGGATGAATGTTGGGAAGCACAAAACAATCCGTAGAGCTTAAAATATCTTCCAATATGTGTTCGTTAAATTCAGCGCCGAAACGGTGTCCCCGTTTTTCGACGAGTTTCTTAACATATCGAAAATCATTGCCGCCGCCGTATGACGATGTAATGACGGGATAACCATCAACCGTGCCCTGTACCATTATTCCTCGTTTATACCCATCGGGTGGCAGTTCAATCTTACCGCCTATCAGTGCAACCATAGTCCAGCTTCCGGCATCAACATGTAGTACCGGAGTATCCACCGTATCCTCAAATGCCTGAGAAAATGTCGATATTATGGGAATATGAGACAGACAGGTATCATGTCCACCGGGAACTACCATGTTGTCGCCATATATTCCCAGAGAATCTGCCTGGGCATGCGGCATTTGTCCTATAAGTTTAAACACGTAAGCAGGTTCATGAGGAACAAGTTTCTGAAACGAATCAATCTTTTTACTGAGGGAACTGGGAGTGCCGGGAGATTTGTTTATATTCCTCGCTCCGGTATGACACATCCAGTAGCTATGTTCGTTTCCGGCAACACGTACAGCTCTGAGATAATCATTTCCGAGAAAATGCCCGGCAAGCAAAGCGCCGTAGTTGGCAAAATTTTTCGCACGATTAAGGAACTGAGGACGTTCCATTTCTTCGAAAAGGAATCTTTTTATCAGAGTTAAGCTGCCAGGGTAGTTCATGTTTGAACCCGTTTCGATGTAAAAATCACTCTCGCTCCCGGCTAAAGCGTAAAAAGCACTTTCAACTATAGTGGAATATTCTTGTGTATATGATAATGTCAAACCTTCGCCCGGAACTTCGATTAACGTATTGTCTGCGCTTACAAGCCCACCGGATGCACCCCGTGCAACCGGCGCGATAACAGTAACTTTTTTCAGGGTATCAGGTAGTTCAAAGATACCGTTGTCGAACCACGAACATTCTTCTTTTGTGCAGTTATATTTTATTCCGTCTTTTTCAGTCACCGGGGTTTCCGTAACCCTTGAATATATGTTCGATAAGGTACTGAAATCAAACACATCAAGTTTGATATTCGTGGCACCATCCACAGGGACAATAATCGTTTTCATTGGAGTCCTTTTTCTCTTTATCATTTGATACCATATTTCTATAGCCGTATGTTTATTTCCCAACCGTTAAAATTTATAGCTCATCATAAAAACGCGTACCTGAAGTAAATATATGGAAAAAGAAGTGGACATCAATGAGAATATCCCCTTTCTTGCATATTTCGGCTTATCCGGCACCTCATTACGATTTTAACCGGTACTTTGTAATCGGAACGAAGCGACGCTCCTCAAAAATCTTAAAAAGTGCCGGATGGTACCCGTAAAATTCATCGTTATGAACATACTCCGTTTCATTAATTTTTCCAATCGAATTAATATATATCTTGTAGTAGTATTGTTGTAATGTGGTAAACGCAAAGCGTTTTCCAAGTGAGCGTTAACATAGCTTTTATGGTACGTTTTTTCCGACCTTTTGTCGGTTTTTCTCATAGAATCTCCCTTCAATAAAATTTTGTGAGCGTTATGGAACAATCTGTCGCAGACAGCATCGGCAATCGTTGGTTCATCGAAGACACCGTACCATTGATCAAGGGGCAGCCGGCTTGTGATTCTGACCGTTTATTGTGTCAAAAAGATGCATAATATATCTTATCATGCGAAAACTCTACGCCGCTTCTCTCGATTAAAATAAATTGATTGATTTAAAAAATTATTCTGTCCGGCACCTATTATTATTTACGCGTAAAAAGTGCCGGATAACTCCGGAATGGGGTGCCGGATGTTTTCGGAATGGGGTGCCGGAAGATTTCAGAATACGTAATTATAGTTTAACAGATATTCCTCATATTAAGAATATGACTTTTATCGGTTTTTCGTTACGTTGTTTTTACAATAAAAACATTTGTTACCAAATATATATCCCATGAGCGTTCATTAATTTCTTTTTCAAATCAGCAGCTTCTTCAGGGTGATTTTGGATAACATTCTTTTCTTCCATAATATCTTTCTCAACGTCATAGAGCTGAGGGCCAAAACCAGCATTTTCTTTCTGAATATTCTGAAAATAGTGCCATTGGGGAGTATGAACACAGGCATAGTTGCCCCAATTAGTAACGACATGGTCTCGAAGCTCCTTTTTATTTCCGGTTACCAGGTCCCACATATTTTGGCCATCAAATTCCAAATTAGTTTCAACTCCGAGCATTGAAAGGAACGTAGGGACAAAATCCATATGACTTACGAGCGCGTCAATACGTTTTCCTTTCATATTGCTGTATTCTGGATGCCTGATAATCAGGGGCACACGAGTGACAAGTGAATTGCATAGCTTTGACTGTTTCAGTAAACAGCCTTTCTCCCCGAGATGAGTCCCATGATCAGAAGCAAAGACTATGATAGTATTATCCCACAAACCCAGGCGCTTTATATCATCGATTAAACGACCAACGCAGAAGTCACTGAAAGTTACTTCGGCGCTGTAGTGAGCTGTTAAAATAGAAATCTCCTCTTCAGTATAAACACCTTGCTTTGCACCAGTTTCTATTAGATGACGATCTCCGTTGAAATTCTTATAGTACATTTTCGTATATTCCGGAGGGGCGTCCCATGGCTCATGGGGATCAAACATATCAACATACATCATGAAAGGACCATCATTATCCTTGTTGTCTTCTAACCACTTTGCTGCAGTACGGCATGTCTGTGCGCAAAAATAATCTTCCGTACTTTTACGGTCCTTGGTATTGAGCATATAATTGAAAAGAAGCTCGTACAAACCACCTTCCAAATAATGTTCGTGGATGTGTTGTTTGGGATTTATAGAAGATCTATGTCCAGATATGTAATTATCGTGAGACTGGCCGCGAATCCAGCGAAACGAATTAAAACCTTGGTTAAAACTAAAAGTCTGTTGTGTAGGTCTGGTTGGTGTGAAGTAAAACGGGAAATCCGCTATTAATCCTTGGGTAAAAGATTCTGTTTTATTGAGAATTTGTGCAAAGGTAATATCGTCATCAAGAAGCCGATCCCATTTGGGATTTATGTTTATATGACTTTTCCCGGTATGTATAACTCGCCGTGATGGTATGCTGGGAAGACTATCTGCAAAACAGTTGGTAAAGTAGACACCTTCCTGGGCAAATGCATCAAGATTGGGTGTTTTAATTTGCTCATTGTAACCACTGCAGTGAAGGTAATTCCATCGCCAGGTATCGCAGACAATGACAATAATATTAAGGCCATTTGGTTTGCTTACCTCAAGTTCTTCACGTTGTTTTTGTTGAGGCGTTTGATCGGTTCCATACCCCTGCCCAAAGGATTCTTTGGGGAGAGTAATGCCTGCCCCGAGACCAGCTAGAGAACTAATAAAATTTCTTCGACTACTCATAATATTTTTCCAATTCATGATAAAAATTCTACCTCCGTATTAAGTTTAATTTAAATTTGATAATCATAGTAACAAAAGTATTATTGTTGCGTGTAATTTTCAAAATGGTGGATATACCAACAAAGTCAACTAAGGCTAATGTTCAATGGGAATACTAAGAAAAATATGAATCACTATAGTTACATGATTCATATTTTTCTGTATAAAGACAACCCCATATTATTACGTAGTTATTACGCATATAATATACGTAGTAATTGTGATTAAAAATATGATTGTATTCGCCTGAGGCAGATTCTTAAGTTAATATTATTCAGAAACATATCCAATATTTCATGGCATTTAAACAGTGTTTTTTATGGTATTTTTTATAGTATTAAAAGAAATATTTTAAAATATCCTGGAAATTTCTTTGTTCATAAGACCGCTATTATTCAGGAAAAATTGTAATTTTTCTTAAAACAATCAATTTTTCCCGGTTCAGTGTGAAATGGAATTTTCGGCTACAAAAATTAGTCATTAATAACGGGGATTTTCAATCCCTTTTAATACAAGATATTTCTGTGGTTGTCAAGGCCAGGCCCTTTCTGGCCATCCCCCATATTTTTAAAAGCCCTTCAGGTCGAGATTTAACTGGAAATAATCTCTTTTTCGAATACGAAGCTGTTCTATTTCAACTGTCCGGATTCTTCCCATAATTCCCGGTAATTGGTTAATTTTATTTCCTTTTTTAGAATCATGGATTTTACTTCAATACTGGTGAGTACATTTGTTTCCTCGGCTCTGTGTTTACCGACACCGCCTCCTGGGAAAATATGTTCAAGTTTCGTATGGATAAGGGCCTTCTGCTCAGGAGAATCTATTCCGAGATGGCATACAAGTAACCATAAACCGGGTTGAAGGTTCTCCAGCATTTTAACCGCGTTTTCCTTTTTGAGTTCGACAGGGTCCTGGTATACGCTTTTGACAAATGTTTCGCCCATGTAAGATGAAATTGGAACATCATAATCGCGGCTCAGTTTTTTAAAAACCTCTTCTAAGCCGGGGTAACCTGTATAACTCTGATAATGGGTATCAATATACTGGACATGTATGCCTTTTTTCAAAGCGAGGTCGATCTGGGCCCTAAATTCGGCTTCGATTTCCTTAATATCCGGTTTCGTGGCGAACAGTTCTTCGGGATACCGGTAAAAGTAACCATCCTCGTCCACGATAGAAGAAACCGTATCCCAGGAAAGTACGGGTCTCCAGCGATAGCCGCGCCATTCGCCGATGAGGGTGAGATGAACGCCGACACACCATCCCGGATTTTTATTACAGAGCTCAGCAGCACCTTCGAACCAGGGTGCAGGCGCCTGTACCGCCCCGCAGGTCAAAACACCATTATTAAAAGCCCGTTCAAACGCAACCAACGAACCCTGGGTCATACCCATATCGTCCCCGCGGATAATGAGCCGTATGTCATCCTCTCCTAAAACCGGTACAGTCGTTGACAGTAAAAGCGTGCATACAAAGCCGAATACACACAGGATTTGAAGGTATATGTACTTCATTGAAGTACCTCCTTGAAAAAGGTGAGCAAATATGAAAAGTATGAACGAACCTTTCCGGACAATAGTAATAACAAATCCGGTTGCAAAAAAAATAATATACGTAGAAAATATTTTTTCTGAAACAGTACATTCACATCGGATTATTTCAATAGATCTATAGCTGCGTTTATTTTCAATCCTTTGTTTATTCCTTTATGTAATGATGTCGATTTTTCATTGTCGCCAATCATTATTCCGCCGACAAGCTTATCATCTTTGAAATAGAGTTTTTTATAAATTTTTTCTTCAGGAAATGTATTTTGCATTGTAATATAATTTTCATAGTCCTGATTTCTACAGATATCGCCAATTGAATAGATTCTGGTTCCAAAGGAATTAAGCACAGCAGGATATTCCTCAGCTTTAAATACAGCTTCATGACCGATAGCATTGAGACCGGCAACTCGTCCCTGTTTTATTGCAGGCATCCAGAGTGCAACACACCTTCCGAATTCAGAAACATCACCGCAAGCATATATATCGGGGATATTTGTTTCCATTTTCTCATTTACGATAATTCCTCTGTTGGTTTTCATTCCGCATCCCGGTGCAAGTTCAATATTTGCTCTTACACCAATCGAAAAGAGTACCATATCAGTGGATATTTCTTCACCCGATTTCATTCTCAAAGAGGTGATTTTGTTATCTCCGATCAATAATTCAACAGGTGAACGTAAATGGATTTTAACATTATTTTCTTGAATAATTGATTCAAGCATAGAAGAACCTTCATTATCTAATTGCATTGNTAGTATACGTTCGACCAGTTCGATTATGGTGACATCTAACTTCTTTTGCATTAAAGCATATGCAATTTCAAGGCCTAAAAGCCCCCCGCCAATGATAATTGCCTTTTTTATTTTATTTGAAAAACTATATACCGCTTTCGCATCGTCAAACGTTCTAATTGCAAAAACATTTTCTTTTTCAAGGGCTCCTTTTATCGGAACAAAGGGCGTGCTGCCATGGGCAAGTATAAGTTTATCAAATGGCAATTCCCTGTCTTTCTCTGTTTTTATCGTTTTATGTACATGATCTATCTTAATAACTTTTTCACCGAGAATGATGTTAATACTATTATTCTTATACCATTCTTCTTTGTTGAGATAGAAGTTAGGTCTGTTTTCAACATTTTTATCTTTTATGTATGCAGTAAGATAAGGTCGATAGTATGGCATATGATTTTCTTCAGTAATTATTGAAATTTCTGCTGTACTGTTCACTGTGCGGATTTCTTTCGCAGCTGATATACCGGCCGCTGATGCGCCAATAATAAGGATTTTTCCATCATACTTGTTATCTGTAGTTTTCATTTTTACCTCTTAGCATATTGTTGTATTCTTTAAAAGCATATATTCCTGAAATGCTGACGATACTGACTCCATACAAGTTTGTTCTTGATGTTTTATAAGTCTGTTGAAAAACTATCAGGCTCAGAATGTAAGCTGTCAAGGGGTCAACGCGAAGCGTTTATTTACAAGCCCTCCCGTCTTGTCGACGAGACCGATGACAGCAACACAGTCATATTTCATACAGGGGTGAGTGAAAAAATTACATTCTGACTTTTATTTCTTGTTGTTGATAAAGCGTATTTTGCTGAAAAAGTCTGACATGCCGCATGGCACAAGTGCGATTCTCCCCTATCCTTCCAAAGAAAAAAGGACTGAGACAAATTGCCTTGAGTCCTTTTTTACATGTTCAACCGTGATAGTACGGATGCATACTCTGTACTATCATACCATTTTTTATTTCTTTGAAATACTAACAGACATAGTACAATGATATCTTACCTGATTCTGAGGTAACGACGTGAAATAATAAAAAAAGAAACATTTGTAGCTTCAACTCATCTATTATTTACAGAAGTTACATCATGTTACCCGTCTTTAACCATGCTTTCAACAATTTCTTCCAGAACACGTTCCCAATCCTCGATGGGTACCTGGCAGGTACCTACCTTTTCATGACCTCCGCCGCCGTACTTGAGCATTAATTTCCCCACATTTGTCTGGCTGGTTCGATTTACAATACTATGGCCGCAACTGAACACAATGTTTTGCTTCTTTTTCCCCCACATCAATCGTACTTCTATGTTCTGATCAAGATAGATAGGTTACAATTCC
>AQSL01000150.1 GCA_000403035.1 Candidatus Latescibacter anaerobius SCGC AAA252-E07
CCTGCCCCCTTTGGGGGAAGGATGTCCGAAGGACAAGAAGGGGGCTTTTCATAAAGCAATCAACAGAATTTAACCGGACAGTTCTGATGGGGAATATCGGTTACCATATATTTCCCTTGACAGCGCTATGGAACTGAAGTATTGCTTTTTTATAATCCTTTAATTGCGGAGTACTGATTGCACTATAAAATCAAAATTGTGAGGGAATTTCAATGTTAACCAGATTAGTGTCCTGCATTATTTCAGCGCAATTGTACCCAGTGACTTTCATTCTGCTCACCGGGTATTTATCATTCTTATGTCCCTGTTCAGTTACTGCTGATATAAAGGACTGGACTCACTTTTCTATCGCCGATTCTCTTCCCGGAACCGAGTGGGGCACCGGCGGCACTCCACTCGCCGATTTTGATGGTGACGGCGATCTGGACATCAGTGTTTCACGTCGTGAGATGGATGCGGTATATTGGTATCAAAGAGTTGATGACGCCACCTGGATCAGACACACAATTACCACCGGAAACATCGAAAATAAACTTGGTGCAACGGCCGTTGATTGTGATCTTGATGGCTTTGTGGATGTTGTTTATCCCAATCTATGGTTTAAAAATTCCGGAAACTTGAAAGCACAGCCCGATGCAACCTGGGAACGACATGAGTATAGCGGCGAAGGGCATGATATTCTCTCAGGCGATATCAACGGTAATGGTCACCTCGATGTAATAACGTATGACGGCAAAACGTTGCAGTGGTTTGATACTTCGGCTCATATGCGCGGTACTGAAATCTCTCGCGGATACGATCATCACGGCGGTACTGCACCCAAAGGTATCGGCGACCTCGATGGTGATGGAGACAACGATGTTGTTATTCCCGGGTACTGGTTCGAAAATCAGGGAAACGGCTACGGCAACTGGACACGCCATGAATGGCCGCATGAGCCCATTATAAACGCCTCATACGGAACAAGTACGCGGTGCTGGGTCATTGATATAAACAAGGACGGATGGCAGGATATCATTTACAGTGACTGCGATACCGGGTATTCTCACGTTTACTGGGTGCAAAACAACGGACAGGGAGCAGCATGGACTCGTCATCTGCTCACTGATCCATCCGTTGCATCTGGTGACGTTCCTGAAACCGGTTCGTTCCATTCGCTGGGGGTTGCCGATTTTGACCTTGATGGTGATCTCGATATATTTGCCGGGGAACAGGAAGATCCCGATATATATATGGTCGAGGATGGTAAGCTGCCAATGAAACCCGTGGGGCTGAAGGAGCGCGGAGTGATCTGGGAAAACAATGGTGCTTCTGAACCGGCGTTTACACCTGTTATCATCCAGCTCGATAATCCCGGTTGGCATGACGCAGTCCTCGGAGATGTCGATTACGACGGCGATATTGACATCGTTTCCAAAGTCTGGAATAAAGATGGCTCCACCTATCATGCGGATTTCTGGCGGAATGATATCAAAAGCGCACCTCCATCACGATAATTCATTGGAAAAACCAGCCAAATTATCCTTCTGAATAATTAATTTACTCGTGATTTTCCAGGAAAAAAGGTATGTCAAGAGTTGGATTATTGTTTTATCTCATTATATTGAAATAAAATCTCTCGTAATTAAAATAAAAAGGATACTGCATACATGAAATCAATCAAAGAAAAACTCTCGGGTGTTTTTGCTCCGGTCGTTACGCCGTTTACAGATGATACAATACTCACTGATGAACTGAGCCAAAACCTGAAGAAACTGAATAAAACGGATCTCACCGGTTACCTGGCGCTCGGTTCCAACGGCGAATTCAAGAGTCTCTCCGATGAGGAACAGTTCAAAGTGCTCGAAATCTTTGCCCGTGAGAAGGACGACAAGGTGGTTATGGTCGGTACCGCCTGCGAGTCTACAAAGCAAACCATCGAAAAAACAAGAAAAGTCGCAGAAATGGGTTTCGATTTCGCAAGCATCCTTACACCCAACTACTTTGCAAAAAAGATGAACGATGAAGCGCTCACGGGTTACTACGAACGGATAGCCGATAGTTCTCCCCTGCCGGTTCTTCTCTATAATGCTCCCGGTTTTACCGGCGGAGTCCGGATATCGCCCGGTGCGGTCAGCCGTCTTGCCAGCCATGAAAACATCGCGGGAATGAAAGACTCCTCGCCGACCGGTCCAAACCGTTTTCTCGCACAACTCACTCCACACCAGGAATTTTATGTACTTGCCGGCTCGGCGAATTTTTTCTATCCATCCCTTCACCTTGGAGCGGTCGGAGGAATTATCTCGCTGGCCAATGCTCTTCCGGAACAGTGCTGCGAATTGTACCGGCTTTTCTGCGAAGGCGCTTATGAGGAGGCGCTCGAACTCCATTTCCGTTTGATGCGGCTCAACAGCGCCGTTTCCGGAACGTATGGCGTTGCCGGAGTTAAAGGCGCCATGGATGTCTGCGGTTTTAACGGAGGAGAACCCCGTCACCCGCTCAAACCGATTACCGAAGCTGATAAAGAAGATATCCGTAGAAAAATCAGAGCGGAGGGCTTCGCTGTCGGTTGATAAACGCATAAAAAATGATGCTAATATAAGGATTATGTGCAGAACTTACTTGTGAACACATCGAAACATATTCTTTTCTGTGTCCTGTAATCACGGGGAAAAATATTTTTCAGAAAGAAATTCACGTTACCTGCGGGGTAATTAATCCCGCTTTAATACGGGCAAAAGTATGTAACCAAGGATTCATGAACTAATCCTCAATCTCGATTTTAAATTTCCCTATCCAGGGCTCTATTTTACCCTCGATTGCAAGACCATCCCTGATGAGTTCACCCTCAAAAATACGATGTGGGGAGGAAAGTTCTATACGTACGTTGTTATTCTCGAAATCAACATTTGTAACCTTGGCGTAACGGACACCCTTACCGGGTAGAGAAAGGTAGGCGTTTAAATCGCCGCCGGACTCCTTGTAGATATCAAATGTAAAATGCATCTTCGAATGTCCTTCGGGTATCAGGTAGCCTTTGCAGGAGCCGACCCTGTAACCGGGTGGACTGAAGAGAAACTGTGGTGCGCAGGCATTGAAAAGATACATGGCAATAACAATACAGACTAAAGAATATGATAGTTTCATAGTATTTCCTTTTCGAAAGTTGGTTTGCGTCTCTATCAGAACTATACATACATTGTGATTAAAACAGTGAAGAGTGAAAATCTCCTTCTCTTTCTTGGGGAAAAGAGAAAAAATTATCACTTTTTCCGCATCAAAATGTACCCCGAAAAATTCTTTTTGCATGAATCCGGGATAACAGATAAGACGATACGATCAGACATATTATTTCACTTTTTTTATAGAACCGATGATTTTTCATGGATGAGCGAACAACACTCGGAGAATCTTTGAATAATTATTGATTACTGATAGCTTTTTTTCAATTTACTACTTGCAAATTTGTTCAATGTGATGTAGAATTAAAATGGTATTTTCTTTTATCTTGAAATGTAGTATACTAAGATGCATCTATGGATACATATAATATGATACATGTTCTTTTGATATGGTGAAAGGGGGACTCGATGGCACGCGGTCTTAATAAAGTAATGCTTATCGGAAATATGGGAGCGGATCCCGAAATAAAATATTCGCCCAGCGGCACTGCAATTGCAAATTTACGGCTCGCAACCAATGAAAACCGTAAAAACAGCGAAGGTGAATGGGAAGAAAAAACCGAATGGCATAGAGTGGTTATTTTTGGAAAGCAGGCGGAATTCTGTAAGGATTATCTCAGAAAAGGCAGTAAAATTTATGTCGAAGGTCGTTTACAGACCAGATCATGGGATGACAAGGACGGTCAGAAACATTACATGACAGAGGTTGTAGGTTTTAACATGGTCATGCTCGATTCGAAAGGTCAGGATGTTTCCTCGAATGCGCCGGAACCGCAAAAAGGTTCTGCATACGCTGCTGATTCAAAGCCAGAACCTCCCGGTAACAACTTTCCGGAAGGCGAAGACGATCTACCCTTTTAAAAAAGCTCTCATTACCACACAAAAAACAATTGTCTGGCACGAAATCGGAGCTTATGAATGAAATATCTTCTGGGATTGCTTATCATATCTTTTATCGTAGTAGTTTCTAAAAATATTTTAAGGATTCGCACCTCGATACCTTTCAGAAGTCTTTCATTTTTTAAACTTCAATATCTTGTTCTCGGCATGCTACTCGTGCTTTTTCTCCCCGATAATTTTCTGCTTTTATTCGAACATACCAGAGGGCCTGTAATTATGTTCTGTTTGTCCTGGATAGGGCTCTATTACGGGTGCGGTTTGGAATTACGGGCTCATCAGAAGTTTTCTTCAAAAGTAATTGTATTGAATATAATCGAACCGGTCATAATCTTTGTAGTCATCACATCAGTGGGAATGCTCTCCCTGTTTTTTATACAAGATAGACAGGTTTTTACAAAAATTGTCGTCATTACAGCGATATTCTGTTCTTTTACGATATTCAGGAGACACGGTATTCTCAAACTTGAGGGGGACACATCGCATCACCCTGTCCTGGATGACCTTTTACCTGTTGGAAATATTTTCCCTGTTGTCGCTTTAAGTATGGTCGGTGTTCTGCTCTCGGGTACCCAGAGAATCGATATAATCGGTCATACATTCACCGGTATTTTTTCTATATTCGTAATGAATTTTATTTTGGGTGTGGCAGGCGGAATACTCCTCAATATGTTGATTTCCGGTGTGGAATCATCCGATGCCATATCCATCATTTTAATTGGCGTAACGGCACTTTGCGGTGGAATGGCTTATGTGTATTCATTTTCCCCCCTGTTTATCGGAACTATAATAGGCGCATTTCTGATAAACGCTACACTGAAAAGGATAAAAACACTCAGAGCCCTGAATGATACCAACGAAGTTTTTGAAAGAATTTTTATGTTTTTGCTTGGTACCATGCTAACTCCTTTGATCAGGATAATGAAATATGATGTTATCATTCTGCTCTTTTATGCTCTCGGGCTTTATGCATTCCGTTCCGCATTAAAATACATAGTAAGTTCACTCTGGATGACCCGTTTTCAAAACGAAAAGAATGCTTCTGCGTTGCTGTGGATAGGATTAACCGGACAGGGCATTGTTGCTTCGGGAGCTGCATTTGAATGTTCGCTGTATGTGCCGCCATTTTTCTTTCTGCTCTTTGTCACTCTGTTAGTTCTCAATCAATTGACAATAGGTTTTTATGTGTGGCACATGAAAAGTCACTGACCCGGAAAGATACTAAAAATGCTCAATTTCATAAGCTTTCTGATAATCATAATTGCATCGGTATTTTGTATCAAGAGCAACATAATACCGAACCAGCTTCTCGGTATGGGCTCACTGATTTTAATTGCCTATATTCTCTCACTCATGTCCGGTTTTTTGAAACTGCCTTCGGTGGCAGGCTATATCCTCGCAGGAATCATTGCCGGATATCATGGTCTCGGATTGGTGAGCAGCACGTTTATGAAAGAAATGACCCTGATAGAAAGTATTTTTATAATGATTTTGATTTCAAACGGTGTTCGGTTTGTTTTCAGTGAAGAGTTCCTCAAACCTTGTTTAAAATATTATATCATTGGAGCCCTTTCATCCTTATTGACTTTTCTGTTGGCATTAGGTTTTTTTGCACCTTTGACAATTCCATTGCAGGCAAAAATAATTATGGGACTTTTTTCAGCCACCTTTTCACCCTTAATGATATATGCATTAACAGGAAACAACGCATCAGAGAAATCATATATTCAACTTTCGCTGGGAGGATATTTTGGAGCAGTAGTACTCTGGGGTATTCTGACAGCTTTTCTCGGAGTTTCAACAACCGGGAAGATCAAACTGGCAAGTATGCCCCTGTTTATCACTGTTACATCGACCATTGCAGGATTTATATGGGGATTCTTGGGAGAGAAACTGCTTTACAATGCATCGAATAAAGTAAAAAGTTTGTATCCTCTGGCGATAATGTTTTTAGCCTACCCGTTCATGGATACATTTGGTTTTGACTTTCTTTTCCTCGCTGTTGGAATAGGAATGTATAATGGAATGTTTGTGCAACGGGAAAAAACAAGTATTGAAAACTCAAGTATTTCTGCATTAATAATTTTCGGGTTGTTCGGAATGCATATGTCACTTGATAATGCTCTTGTGCTTGGGAAACTGAACTGGTCACTCGTTGCAATATTTGTGTCATTTTATGTCTGTTCCAGAATCATAAGTACATTGATTACTCTTCATTTCATTTCCCATGAACCGAAAAAGTTTCCATCAATACTTCTCATGATACCATGCGGGCCCATGGCATTGATTTTACTGCAAAGATTCATTCCGGGTTTTTACCCATCGCTTGCCGGGGAAACTGATACAGCCGGGATATATGCTGTTATAACAACCTCGATAATGATTATTTATATATTTTTTTCAATTCTATATGCACTTTTTTTACCATCGGAAGAAACCGCAAGCACATCGGAATAAAGATAGATTCAGTGGTTATTTTTCGATACAATCTATCGCATGAATCATTATTTTTCTTGACATAAGATATTGAAAAGATTATTATTTTAGAAATACTTGTATTTTCCCACATACTTTTTCCATATACTTTTTTAAAGCATGTATCATATTGTAATGTTTTACATTACACAACTTTATATCGTAATAGGATAAAGAATGGATAATCGTTTCTTTTCTTTAATAATTGTTCCTGACAGTAGTAATGATCTTAAAATCGGCAGTTTTAATTTTAAATTTGTTCTTTATCTCCTCGGTTTTCTTATCGCTACTTTTATTCTGTGCCTGTTCTTTGTTATCGGCTACCATATAAAGCTCAGCCAGGAAAAAGAATACAAGAGTGCTGTTTCAAAGATGTACAGACTCCTGAATGATGTTGATAATTCCAAAAAACAGTTAAACACTTTTTATGATAAACTTTTAAAAATACGGGATAACGATGTTGCTTTCAGGCAATTTGCTAATATGAATATTCTCGATAAAAATATGTATAATGCCGGTATGGGCGGTCATACAATTATTGATGATTCTGTGTTCGATGGCTTGAACGGAAATTATAAGGATGAATTAAAAAAGATTGCAATAAACACCATGCTGCTTGACAGCCGTGTAAACATACAGAATATAAGTTTAAACGAAATTTATGTAAAAATTCGACAAAACCAGAAAGAAATTAACAGTACTCCCTCAATGCTTCCAACCGATTCATTCAGAATCACCTCCGATTACAGATGGAGAATCCATCCCGTAAAGGGAGTCCGCGAATTCCATGACGGTGTTGATCTTGCCGGAAAGTTAGGTGATTCTATATACGCTACTGCTGATGGTACGGTAATCCTCATAAAACGTACAGGAGCTCTCGGGAGATGTATAAGGATCGCTCATGGATACGGTTTTGAGACTCTCTACGGGCATTTAAGCAAAATAAATGTCGAAATAGGCCAGAAAGTTAAAAAAAATGATGTTATCGGAACAATGGGCAATTCAGGAAGATCAACAGGCGTCCATGTTCATTATGCAGTATCTTTAAACGCCAAGAAAGTTAATCCCAAGCAGTATTTTTAATCTTTCCGATAATTTCAAATCCCCTCCATCTACCAGATGCAACATTCCATATTCCAAATTCAGGATTGAAAGCACAGCTACCACTACTCTGCCTTTTACTACTTTGACTTATATCTGATGTGGTTCGGGTTAAGAACGGAGCGTTTTTGTAATTCTCGGGTAAAATGTCTTTCCACCGGATATTCTATTATCCAAAAACTTAAGAAAGATAAAGGCAATGATAAGGAAAACAAATGCAGATGCAATCGGCCAGAAACCTCCTGCAAACTTTGATCCAACACTATATCCAACAAACATTGACAGTAACGGCACGATCCAGATCAGAACCGCTGAAACTATAACGTTACCTGTATCTGATTCAAAAACAACATGATCTGATACTTCAGCCCCGTATTCGTTTATGACAGTTATTTCACGGCTTGAGGTATCACCGGAATGGCAGTAGGATTTTGAGGGACATCCGGTGCATTCCGGTAACGTTGTTACTCTGACTTTCGATTTCGTTCCATCAACTGATAGTACTATACCTTCACATTTCATAATGGTTCCGGTCTTTCAATGGTTATCTCACGGCAGGTTTTTTCGATATGCCTGATCAATACCCTTATCGTTGAATCGGGAAGCAGATCACCCATTTTTTCCGCCCATTCCACAAGACATATATTGTTATCGAAAAAATAATCCTCAACACCGATATCGAGTATCTCTTTAATACCGTTCAACCGGTAAAAATCCATGTGATATATAGCAACATCGCCGTGGTATTCATTTATAAGGGTAAAAGAGGGGCTGGTAACGTTTTCTTTTACTCCGAGTGCATGTGCAACACCCTTGGTGAAAACAGTTTTACCTGTTCCAAGCTCGCCGGAAAGGGCAACTACTGCCTTAAAACCAAGAGTTTGTGCAAAGGAAGCCGCCACTTCGAGTGTTCCCTTGACATCTGTTGTTGTATATTTTTCTATCATCTCGGTTTGAGCACTCCTATGGGGAGAATCATCTCGTCCATAGATATCCCCCCATGCTGGAATGTATTTTGATACAATTTTTCAAACTGTCTGAAATTATTGTGATATACAAGGTAATAATCCTCTTTCGCAATCAGATAATTGGTTCCGATACCTATCGAGGGGAGTCCGTACTCAAAAGGATTATTCACATAGAGCACTTCCGAGGGTTTGCACTTAAGGTTTTTACCGTATTTATAGCGAATATTCGTCGAGGTTGTTTTATCTCCTTTGACAATACTTGCTCTTTCTCCCATGATACTTCCATGATCGGTGGTAAGAATCAATGTCGCCCCTTCTTCGACTATAAACTTTAAAATATCAAGAAGAACCGAATGCTCGAACCATGCTCTTGTCAAGCTCCTGAAAGCAGCCTCATCGGGAGCAATTTCCATAAGAATGTCACTCTCGGATCTCTGGTGTGACAAAAGATCGATAAAATTGTAAGCTATACTTATGAAACGATGTTGTTTGAGATTGCCGAGTTTTTTATAGAGATTCTGTGCATCATCGATTTTCACAATTTTATCGTATACCGGTCTTCTGTCAAGATGAATTCTTTTCCGCTCCAGATACATTTCCAGAAGTTGAGGTTCATGAGTATTCATGCTGGTTTCGTCATGTCCCGTATTCTGCCAAATATCCGGAAAAATTTCCGCGATTTCCCTGGNCAGCAATCCTCCAAACAGTGCATTACGGCTGAAGGGTGTCGCAGTGGGAAGGAGAGAATAATAGTAATTACGTTCGATATTGAACATTTCCTCAAGTTTCGGCTCTATTGCGAGCCAGTGATCGAGCCGGAAACAGTCGATAACAACCAGATAAACCTTCTCGCCGTTCTGTAAACGGGGCGCAACATATTTATCAAGGATATTATGAGATAAATCCGGGCCTTCACCACGTATCCATGATGTATAGTTTTTCACGACATACTTTGAAAATTCTCTGCGAAATTCCTTTTTCTGATCCGAATGTATCTGCGCAAGGCCGCGATCATTAAATCCCTCGATTTCAATATCCCATCCGGAAAGATGCGCATGCATCTGAGCCCATCCCTGATGATCAAGCCCCCTGGACAGAATCGCACGGTTCTGGTTTGTCTGTCTGGCGTACTCACGGCTGACACGTTCTCTTCGTAATTGTTTCGAATCAAGCAAGCGTTTGAGCGTTGTAAGAATCTGGCTCGGGTTGACCGGTTTTATTAAATAATCGCTGATTCTCGAACCGAGAGCATCATCCATTATGTGCTCTTCCTCGCTCTTCGTTATCATAACCACGGGGAGACCCGGATCGATGTTTTTTATTTCCACAAGAACACTGAGACCGTCCATCCCCGGCATCATCTCATCGAGCAATACCGCATCAAAAGTTTTATCTCTTATCATCGCCAGCGCATCATGGCCATTGGTAACCGGAGTAAGATCGTAATCCTTTTTTTCCAAAAAAATGATATGCGCCTTGAGAAGATCAATTTCATCATCTACCCAAAGAATTTTTCTTTTCATAAGCTATGTATTCTCCTTATGCCTGACTGCCGGCAAAATAACTCTGAATGTGCTCCCCATTCCGGGTTTGCTTTCAATAAGCACAATCTTTCCTCCGTGATAATCTTCAATAATCCTCTTAACAAGGCTTAATCCAAGCCCCCACCCTCTTTTTTTTGTCGTGTATCCGGGTTTCATAATCTTTTTCTGCTCGGTATAAGCGATTCCCTTTCCGTTATCCTCAATATCAATCAATACATATTTGAAATCTTTTGACATGTTTCCGGTAACCGTAATTCGCCCGTCTTTATTCTCAATCGAAGCCAGGGCATTTTTAATAAGATTCTCAAAAGTCCAGTTCAAAAGCTCGAGATTGCCCAAAACCGGATAGAGATTATTATATCTGCTTTTAAGGGCAACTTTTCTTCCCATGTTTGGTACCCGTGCTCTGAAATAATCCATGACTTCTTCAATAACGTCTGAAATTTTTATTGGTTGCAATCCGGGTTTGGAACCTATGTTTGAAAAACGTGAAACAACCTTGGTAAGACGTTTTAAATCATATTCCATCTCGTTAACCGCCTGGTCAATCAGATCCTTATCCCGTTCAGTTTTCAAAAGTTCCAACCATCCATCGATAGAACTGATAGGCGTTCCGAGCTGATGCGCCGTTTCCTTCGCCATGCCAACCCAGATTGAACGTTGCTCTGCGTTCATGATATTCCTGAAACCAATGAACCCAACGGAAATAAGGATTAATATCACAACAAATTCTATTACAGGCAACCAGACAATCCATGTTAGAAACTTCGGATCACCATAATGAAAAAGCCAGGTATTATAACCGGAAACATAGTGTGTTACGATATCATAGACTACACCTCTGCGACTCATACCATTCATGTGAATTTTCAGGCGGGCAATTCCTGCAGGTGTGGTATCGTCCGGGGCGACATCAACATCCCTCCAGTAGAGAGGATCGCCGCCTTTATAAGCTACTACGAGCGGCCATTTCCTCTGACCGCTTACCCCGTAAAAAATCAACGGCGGATCATTTTCTTTGCTGTAACTCACCGGTATACTGTCGAGCGCAGTTATTTCAAGCATCGTATTCAGTGAATCACCAGGACCCATCATAATATTCCTGCTGTGTAAGAGCGTTCCTACCTGATCAGTCACCGCGATAGGGTAACGTTTTGAGGGAGGTTGTTCATATACGGTGAGTGTATCGGTGCGGAACACAAGAGCAGGCATTGAAACCGATTCCGGCGGATTTATTCTGTCCATTTTTACAATTATTCGTCTGAGTTTTTTCTTGGAGGAAATGCTCGTATCATCCATCGCTATACCTACATTTCTCCAGAGTCCCTGTATTGGTTCATTATGCTCATTAGAAAAAATGCTTGGGAACGGAGAATCTATTACCCCTTTTTGAAAAAGGTCGCTGTTAACACCGGAAGCATCCGAGGAAAAAGGATTGATTATATTTACATAAATGTCTTTCTGGGTGTTAACAACCGATTTTTGAAACTCCCTGACGTGATTAATAATATTCTGCGTATAGAGCCAGAAAACGATTGCAATTCCTATCAGGAAAATAAAAATAAAGGATTTCAGCGTTCCCGCTGATATTTTCGGTACGTTTATTTTTTTTGATACTCCCGGCATTAATTCGCGCCTTTCCTGCCAAGAACAACAAAAATCGTTGCAAGAATAATCTTAAAATCCATGTTCAACGACATATTTTCAATATAATACAGGTCATATTTCAATTTCTCTCTCACATCATCGAGCGAACGGTCGTATCTATGTTTTATCTGAGCCCATCCTGTGAGACCCGGCTTAACTTTGAGGCGAAGCGGATAATACGGTATTTTTTTCTTGAGCTTCTCGACAAAAAAAGGTCGTTCAGGTCTCGGGCCAACCAGACTCATGTCTCCTCTCAATATATTATACACCTGAGGGAACTCATCGAACCGTGTTTTACGTAATATTTTTCCCACATATGTTATCCGTGCATCATTCTCATACGCCCATACAGGCCCCGAAAGCTGCTCCGCATTTTCCTCCATGGAACGAAACTTATAGAGTCTGAACGTCCGGTTTCGAATCCCCACACGTTCCTGAACATAGAATACCGGGCCCCTGGAATCCAGTTTTATCGCCACAGCAATAATCGAAAGAACAGGAAAGAGAAAAACGAGTGCGAAAAGACAAACGATGATGTCAATGAGTCTTTTCACATTCTTTTCCCAGGGCGGCATGGGCTCGGCAAGAATCCTGATCATGGGAAAACCATAAAGCTGATTAAACATCATACGCCCGGAAAGCACATCGGCCGGTCCCGGCAATATGGAATAATCAACATCAAATGAATCCGCAGCCGAAATGAGTTTAAAAATCTCCTCTTCTTCTTTGAACTCAAGAGCAATCAGAATATCGGTTATTTCGTATTCTTCAATTATTGCATGAAGATCTTTCACTGTACCCAGCACTTTCATGTCATCGATTGCTTTCGGTTTATGGCTTTTCCCTATCGGGACAACACCTTTTACATCGTATCCGAGCGCCGGAGCACGCCGTAAATTCTTAATCATTTCGGCAATAAGTATAGTATCGCCCACAATAATCGAGGACCTTAATCCTATACCCTTCAAAAGCAGATACCGTTGAAAGGTTCGTACCGATATCCTTCCGACACCAACCAGAACAACAAGCGAAGCCCAGTATCCCAGAATGGGAAGTTTGTTCGATAAAACATCTTGAGACACCCAGAATGAGAAAAGGAGAAAAAACACTCCGCCCACGGTAATCGTTTTATAGACGGAGATAATCTCATCGAATCTTGATGAATTCTTCCATTTGCCGTACAATCCGAAAAGTGCAAATAAAAGAAGCCAGAACATATTGATAAGCAAGCAAGGAAGCCAGTAGGAAGAAAGCGGGAAATATTCCTTTTCCGGCGACAGTTCTCTATTAAAGGAAAGCCAGTAAAAGAAAAGAAAGGAAAGAACTAACATTGTCTGGTCAATTACAGGCAGAATAATTTTTTTATTCAAAGATTTCAAATGCTGTATCTCCAATCCGAAGACTATACAATTTTATTACTATTGTTCCATTTCAGGTTTTATGAATGGCCGGCTTGTCTTGCCCTATCGTCTGGTCGCCGAAACCGGTGACAGCAACACAGTCATCCATTTTATCCCGGAGCGCCTGAACCGCACCTTTAAATCTATACATTTTCTTTAAAAAACACAATTCCCTTTCGACCTTTCTTTCAGAACATCAGCATAAACATCCACAATTTTTTGAATGACAATAGGATATGAAAAACGTGATTTGACCGATTCCACCATGGCATGAGTGTTTGCAATTCCCTTGCCATCGAGAACCTCCAGTATTCCTGCGCCAAGCGCTTCATAATCCTCAGGTGGAACAAGAATACCGAGACCTTCTTCCACAATATCTTCCGGTCCGCCGGATTTCGTGGCAACAACAGGCTTTCCACATGCAAGCGCTTCCGCCAGAACAATACCGAAACCCTCTTGTATGCTCGGGAGAACAAGAAGATCGGATGCATGCAGCCATAAAGGAAGCGTTTCATGAGCAACCTTAACCTCAATTTTTACAGATTTTTTTACCCCTGCTGCAGCTATGACATTATTGTATGTGACCGGGTCTTTACTCCCCGGACGTGCTCCCAGCACGATAAGTTCGCAATCAGAATATTTCTTCAGGACAACAGGCATGGATTGAATGAGATATTCAACGCCTTTATTCTTATCGAAATTACCGATAAAGATGATTCTTGGCCTGTCCGGATCAAGGCCGAGTGACATACAGGCATGTGTACGGTCGCCTGGTGAGAACAAATCGGTGTCTATGCCATTCGGTATTACTACGGTTTCTGTATGCACTCCGATTTCCACCAGTCTTTCTGACAGGGATCTGCCAACACAGATTATCCGGTCCACACTGTTGAGCGGACGGACAATATCCGGCCTGAGATGGGATTTCATTGCAAACATATTGATATCGCTCCCGTGCACGGTAACAATAAGCGGTTTTTTCCCTCCAAATGCTTTTACAGCGGCGACGGCTTCGGGGAAAGCATTGTGGGCATGGAGAATATCGCATTCATCGAGAAAACCACGGTATCTTTTGAGGGTAAACGCCATACTCGCCGGATAGTACTTCTGCATGAACCACCGTGGAAATGCCAGGGTAAACGGCCTGATGACAGGATAAGGTTCATACGGGAGCTTCTCGCAGCCGCGGTCGATCAGGTTCTGGATCGGAAGCGGCGCAATCACCCGTATATCGATATGCCCGACAAGATGATCCAGTTCATCCTTTACGAATATCCCGAACGTGGGGCTTCGTTTTGTCGGGAATAGATGTGAAATGACACCAACTCTCACTTTTCGCCCTTTGACAATTTTATTTTCATTCTCCGCATTATATGCTCAATATCTGCATAATGCGGGATAACGATTTCGGACATTTTAAAACCGGAATCTCTCCTGAAAACTTCCAGAATATATAAAAACCACAGAACACTCATAACCGAAAATGATAAAGCGGCGCCACATGCCCCGTATTGAGGTATCAGCACAATATCCAGAACCAGTCCGACAACCGCAGCACAATACGAGGATACGATCACTTTAAAAGGGTATCCCCTGCCCCAGTAAGAACTATTGAGAACCGTTCCTGTATTCATGGCAACAATGCCCGGTAGCATGAGCAGCAGAGGAATATAAGCCTCCAGATAGGTCGATTTGGCGATGATAATAATAAGAGGTTTGCCAAAAAGCCCGGTAAATACACCAAATAACACTGAAAACAGGATAATATTGCGGCATACGAGCATCGTTTTTTTAAAACCGGCTTTTTCAGCATTTCTGGCGACATCCGCATACAGAATACTGCCGGTGATATCCGAACCCCTCTGGAACAACTGAAATACCCTGAAACACACCGAAAAAATTCCAACCATAACCAATCCATCACCGCTTTTCCCGGACAGCGGCTCGATTGCAAATGTATGGATGTTAATCATCAAAAACATTCCCAGAACAGCAACAGCCGCTCGAGCACCGAGTTTCCCTGACATACCGAAAACTTTCAGTGACGGCTTCAAAGAATATCCATCTCTCGTTACGCTCGAAATGAACGCCCATAAAGCAGCAAACGCCGATGAAATAATGAGGGCATAGATAACAAATTGTAATCCAAGATCATATACCACAAGAAAAACAAAATCCAATACGAGGAACAGTATTCCCCATATGACAATCGTCGTTCCAAACCGTATCATACGGTTGTTGACCAGCATAAGCGACTGAAAAGCATTTTTTATCATAAAGCATACGCTTACCATAACAACGGTACAATAGAAGTAAAGAGGAAGTCCGGGGAAAAAAGGTTTTAAAACACCGGGATGGTAAAAAGCGGTACCGGCAAGAATGACACCGATGATACCGGTATAAACAATAGTATTCGAAGATAAAACCGGATTTAAATGTTTATGACGCCCGGCAATATTAATGTTTGTCAGCCGCAACCATTCACCCCAGAAAAGATTTAACAGGAGAGAAAAGCGCATAACGAGGAAATAAATCCCATTATCTTTCTGGCTGAGACTGATATAGATAAGTTTGTTATTCAAAAATGAGAGGACAAACAGAATAGCGTTTGCCCCCATTGCAATGGAGAAACCTCGAAGAAAGCTCATAAAGGGGTCCTATATTACGTATCAATACGCAATAAACGAGCTAATTTCTCTACCTTTTTCCTGTTTTCCACGCTGATATCGGTCAACCTGTTAAAAAAATCAATTATCACGATGGAAACAATGGAAAAGAAAATCGATGCACAACCGGCAACAATAACAATGAGCGCTCGTTTGGGCCGTGACTTGCGGATGGCCGGTCTTGCACGGTCAAGAACATTAACTGTCGAGGTTGAATTTACCTGTTCGATTCTCGATTCTTCAAACTGCTGACGTAAGAGCCCTTCAAGCTGGCCGAGTATCTCAACACGCCGCATCAGTTTGGCATATTGAAGAGTCATGTCGGGAACTTCCTGCAAGGGGACAAATAACGATTCCCTGCTGTCTTTCGGAGAACCAAAACGCATATTATGCAATTGTTCTTCACGAATTTTTATTGTGTTGAGCAGTTCTTTCACAAGAGGATGAGTGTCAGAGAAAGATTTATGCCGGTACTCTTGCAACAACGTTTCATTGTTCAAAATATCCATCTCAAGTTCGGCGGTAACTGAAATCGCAACCTGCTGCTGCTGATACGGCGATAATGCCTTTGTTTTTAACTGGTATTCTTTCAAATCCAGTTCAGCCTGTTTAAGTGCATTATCATTCTCATGTATCTGCTGTTCCAGGAAATCTGCTCGTTCCCGCGCCGATCGCTGGCTTATTGTCTGATTAAGCGAATCGAGGACTGTCCAGTACATGTTGGCGATTGCAGCGGCTCTCATTCTATCCCTGTCCTCGACCGAAACCTCTATCAATCCTTCCTTTGTCAATTTTATACTTGTCAGACTTTTCAGTTTTCCAACTGCCCAGTCACGATCGGGAACTTTATATTCCTCTACAAGATTGAATCGTTCAATTATCGATATTGCCATCGTCTGACTTTTCATAATCCCGATAAAAATATCGGAAGGAGAACCCTGGCTGCCGAGACGTATATTAACAGGCAGCGCCGAAAGCGCATCTGAAAAGCCAAACGCATCCTGTGTTTCGCTCGGAGGCAGTAAAATTGCCGTGCTCTTGTAATATTTCGTCATAATTAAACTGGCTATTGCGGCAATAAAACATACAATTATGAAATTCCAGATAATATACCTTTTGGTTCTGTACAGTATATATAAAAAATCCAGTATATTGATTTCTTTGGTTTCCATCATTACTCCATATTTTTATTATAACCTGGCGATTTTGGTGTTCGTAACATAGTCATGTCACTTAGAAATTGAAACAATGATAAAGTAAAGTGTTGCAAACTGGGTAAGATAACTGGAGTATTGCCAGAAAGTCGACCATGTCCAGAATATACCAACAAATTTTTCAGGAACGTGAATCGTATCACCGCCCTCTATCGGCACCTTTAATTTTGAGTATCTATACCACTGATTTGTTCTTGCTTTAAAAATTCTTGTAAATTTCTTATTTGCATCATAATTATAGCCACCGGCTTTCTCGATATAGTAATTAATATTGGCGCCCTCTTTGACTCTTACATAGCCGGGCTCTTTCAGTGCCCCTAAAACATTTACCAGATCACGTTTCACCGGGATATAAATGAAATCCCCATCCTGGAGAACAACATCGTACGTAGGATCGTTTTCCTTGAATAACTTGACAAAATCAACGTTTATCGAACCCTCAACAGCACGCTGGTAACTTCTTACATAATCGTTTTCGTCACGGTTCCTTTCCGTTAACAGCAATTTTTTCAAACGTTCATATTCAATATCTTTCGTGGCAAAACTGCCTTTCCTGATCAACCTGGATTCTTCCAGATTTTCATCGCCGTTGAACCCGCCCGTCATTCGTATAAGATCGGTCAGTTTTGTTACGTTCTTATCGATAGCATATTGTCCGGGATATTTTATTTCACCTAAAATGGTAACATCTGATAGAATTTTATAGTCATATTTCTCACGGACATAAAGCCGGTCCGACTCCCGAAGAAAGTATTCAGGATCATCGGGATTTTTATAGAGAGCATCATAAAGATCTATGGTGATTTCATTGAAACTGCGCCCATCTTCGCCAAACCTTACAAGTCTTGCATGAGAAGTATCGGCAACCGAAGTCAATCCGCCTCCGAAACCAACCAAATCAATCACTCTGTCTCCGTCCTTAAACTCATACACTCCCCGGTCATGTACTTCGCCGTAAATGGTTATGTCGCCGTGATACGGCTTTACCTCGATACGGTCTCCCGAATTGACATAAGGATTGGCATCCATATCGCCAAGCTTAATAAAATGGAGCATATCGGCAACAATTTCCATATCGCCTCTGTGGATAATAATCGACCTGCTGCTTGAGCCTCTTTTTTCACCAAGCGTAAACAAATCTTCCGGTTCTATCAAATCAACCTGGCCTAACTTTCGTGACCGTCCCAATGAACCTGCAAGTGTCCGCCCGATTATGCCGGCACGTTTCGGAACTGTTAAAGCGGAAATCTCTTCTTCTGTTTCACTCTCACCCGAAAGCCTTGTTATATCAGTACCCGGGGATGAATAAACCTGTTTTTGACGGGTCGTGGTTTCCTGATCCATTTCACTTCCAGGCATAATTAGGCCTGCACGATCCATTAAATCAGATACCCGTTCACCGGTATGGGATTCATGCATACCCGGAACATACACAATACCGGACACATACAGTCTGAAACGCCGGGGTTCTTTAAGAAATAACGAGACTTCCATGCCCTCGTATTTCCGGTTAACGACAGTTTTAACTTCTTCTCTTAAATCGGAAAGGGTCTTGTCCGAAACCATTATCGAACCGACTGTCGGAATAATTAAATATCCTTCAGGTGTGACTCTTATAAGATAACTCTTGTCAAGTTCACCCCAGAAATAAATTACCATGAGGTCACCGGGCCCAACGACATATTCCGAGGATTCAATTTTTCCATCCAGTAAAATTTCTGACTGCTCCGGATAAAGAAGCGGCACCTCCTCCGGGAGAATGTCGGAACTTCTCAGTCTGGTTCTGCCCTCGGTGATACTGGGCACATCGACTGCCGCCGGTCTCTCCTGTTGACGCTGCCGAGTTAACATTTGCTGTCTGATCATATCGGCAGACTGGGAATATGACAACGACACCGGATATGCGAACAAAACACATGATATAAGCGCACAATATTTTTTTAATCTATTATATGCCACGGCTTAGGCCCCCTTAAATATTTCTAAAATTTTCAAATGAATTGTATAAAGATAAATATGAGAGAAACACAAGTCAAATGGTAAAATTACTTAGAACGCGTTTTCTGAGGATATCGGTTATCATGTATCACTTGTTATCTTGCTCTCAAAGAGGAAACCTGGAAATGCAACACACCATACCTGCTTATACGTTTTTATGTTTCTTTACACTAATCTGAACCGTATGAGTAACATTCCGGCAAGACTTTTTAAAACGATACCGTTAAAAGGAAAAAATAGACGTTATAATAATATAATATAACAATATTGCGGGTGCAAAAATTTTTTTCTTTTAAAAGTGCTATGTATGCCGGATTATTCAGAACCTTTTGGTATAAAACAGGGGATAGCTGTCTCTCGGTGGTGATTTTCAGTGCAATCCATTATATGTATCCCTATATATTCGATTCTTTCACAAGAAAAAACATTGTTTTAATTGTAGAAATATTATAACTTTAACTTCTTGGCGGAGTTATTAGCCCGCATGATTTTGATATGGGGAATATCAGATTAATATCTTTATAAAGAATAATTCATATTAATTTATAAAATTTATCATATGTAAGGTTTCTATTTTGACTCAGTGGCTTAAGAGTAACACAAAGACAATCAGATTTTTTTATAATTCTCATAAGGGGAGGTGTTCTTATTCAAAAATCAGCGTTTATATCCAGGTTACTGCGTTTTGCGTCTTCTATCGGCCCGGGAATTTTCATTATCGGATATATAATTGGAACCGGCAGTGTCACCACAATGGCATCCTCCGGGGCAAAATATGGCATGTCTATGACTTGGGTGCTAGGGTTGTCCTGTTTTTTTACCTATATCATGATCGTAAGCATCAGCAGAAGCACAATTGTGTCCGGACAAACACTTATTTTCAGTCTGAAGCAGAAATTTGGCCAGGTCATAGCAATTTTTGTCATAATTTCCCTCATGTTATCGGTGATTACATCAATCATAGGTGTGATGGGTATCGCTACCGATGTTGTCAGGGAGTGGACAAGGTCTCTTACATCTGAAGGCAGCGGTGTACATCCTGTTTTTTCAGCATTTTTTTTCACAGCTCTCCTGTATTTTCTTTTCTGGAAAGGGTCGCACGGCTTTTTCCTCAGGGCTATGGCGGTCATCGTTGCCATGATGGGGATTTGTTTTATCATGACAATGTTTATGGTAATTCCTGGTCCCATTGAAATAATAAAAGGCCTGGCACCAAAAATTCCTTCCGGGGGAAATGCACATCTCATTCTCGCCGGATTGGTTGGTACGACTATGGCAACTGTATGTGTGGTAACGAGAAGTTACCTCGTTGCCGAAAAAGGGTGGAGTGTGCATGATTTAAAACACGAAAACAGAGATGCCATGATTTCACTTGCCCTCACTTTTCTCGTAAGCGCATCTATCATAGCCTGTGCTGCGGGAACGATGTTTCCACTGGGCATCTCAGTTGAAAATGCCATAGATATGGTCGCGACACTTGAACCGCTATCCGGTCGGTTTGCCACGTCTATCTTTGTCATGGGAATAATCGCAGCAGCACTGTCATCACTCTTCCCGAACTACATGCTTGGTCCCTGGTTAATCTGTGACTATCTCAATATCCCCAGAAAAATGGACAGAATCTCAATCAGGATTGCTGTATTACTTGTCGCCTTGCTCGGTTTTGTCGTACCTGTGTTTGGCGGTAAACCGGTTATTATCATGATCGCTTCACAAGCTGTGAGCCCGGTAGTTATGCCTCTGCTTATCATTTTATTATTTATACTGTTAAACAGTAAAGAATATGCCGATCGTTATACAAACCCGGTTATTCTGAATATTGGACTGGTTATTACATTTATTTTTTCATTATTTATGTCTTATTCGGCAGTTGTGGGACTAATTGATTTACTGAAAAACTTCTAACTCTTGTTGTTCGTACAGAGGGCATTAAAAATGTATATTCCTGACCTGTATGAAGAATTCACTGAATACTTTCAATTATTATCCATATGGAGGATATTCCCATGCAGTTCGTTTTCAGCACCTCACAGACAAAACGCTATAAGTTCCCCACCCATATAAACGACCTGGTAATTGACCGGTCTGACGCACACACCTCAGAGGTATTTGTTGTTGTCCTGGAACTTGGGCAGGCAACGCCTACTCACAAACATGATGATACAGAACAGATTTTCTACATGCTCGAGGGTGAAGGGACTCTGGCGATCGCTAAAGAGGGGGAAAACTATCCGGTCAAGGCTGGTGATGTCGTGCGCATTCCGCCATCAACGCTTCACACTATCAAAGCTGATGGCGGCAATCGGCTAAAATATCTTACTATCGATTGCTTTACTGCCAGCCGATTTCATGAAGAACGTACATGGGATGATCATGTAAGGGTTTTGTGCCGGGAACAAGGCTGGGATTATGACAGTGTTATACGTTAACCTGCCTTACAGGATGAGATCCTGATAACCGAGCACTTTCTTCACTTCTCATAAGTAATGTGTACCCGTATTTAAACAATTTCTTGGAATTTATTTTACGAGTGTCATTTTTCGTGTTAGTTTCGTGTGTTCGGACTAAAAAAGATGTATCACGATATTCTGAGTAATTATCGATTTACCAAGGATATACGTGATTTATGTAATTATTCTTCCCTGTAATCCGGATTAGGAGTCGGCATCTGGGCACGAACCGATTTTCGCCAATCATGAAGCATCTTTCTGAGTTCATTGGCTTTCTCCGGCATTTTTTCGGCAAGGTTATCCTTCTCGCCGATGTCCTCTTTCAGGTTGTAGAGTTCAACACGAAAGTCTTCGTAAAACTCTATCAATTTGAAATCACCCTTACGGATAGAACCGAACGGTGTCGATCCAAGAGGATGATAATGCGGGTAATGCCAGTAAACCGCATCACGGTCTATTCTGCCGGTTTCCTGAAGCAGGGGAACGATGCTTACACCGTCGACAATATGGTTCGGATCGCCATCGACTCCTGCCATCTCGAGTATAGTCGGATAAAAATCAATGCTGGTTACCGTCTCATTGCACACAGACCCGGGCCTGACAACACCCGGCCAGCGAATAATCATCGGTTCACGGACTCCACCCTCATACGGTGTGCCTTTTCCATTACGCAGCGGAAGATTTGACGTTACACCCTGAAATCTCCCTTCACCGATTAAACCGCCGTTATCGGACATAAAAATAACAACGGTCCTGTCCGCTATCCCGAGTTCATTGATTTTTGCCATGACTCGTCCCACACTTTCATCCACACTTTCAATCATTGCGGCATATTCCGGGTTTTGTTGCGGATTTTCGGGCTGTATCTTCCCTCTGTATTTTTCAGTAATCTCTTTCTTGCCTTCTATCGGTGTATGCACTGCATAATGCGAGAGATACAGGAAAAATGGATTATCTTTCTGTTCGTCAATAAATTCAAGGGCTTCGTCGGCCAGGCGGTCGGTTAGGTATTCTCCTTCTTTCCCGCCCTGCATGGTAGGGATACGAGTATTCAAGTTTCTGTCAGGCCTCTCATAGGGGTAAAAATAGGTCGGCGGCTGGCCTGCGCTGTAACCGGCGATATTTACATCAAATCCCTGCTTTTCCGGGAAATAGTCCTCGCCTCCGAGGTGCCATTTACCTATGCTTGCCGATATATAGCCGGCAGTTTTCAAAGCTTCGGCAAGTGTTACTTCGTCGTGATCCAGATACATCTTCCAGTCAGGAACCCTGAGCTTCGAAGTGGGATTGACATGACCGGTGATCCAGTCGGTCAGATGCAGCCGTGCAGGATATTTCCCTGTCAGAATGCTTGCCCTTGTCGGCGAGCAGACCGGACATGCAGCATACGCATCGGTAAATTTCATTCCCTGGCTTGCAAGCTTATCGATGTTCGGCGTCTCGTAAAAAGTGCTTCCATAACATGCAACATCCGTCCAGCCAAGGTCATCTATCAAAAAATAGATAAAATTGAGCTTCTGCTCTTTCTCTTTCGTGCTTACATATTCCTGCCTGTCAGATTTTCCGCAGGAAACCTCGAATGTAAATGCAAACGCCGCAGCGCCTGATATCGTCTTTCTTATAAACTCTCTTCGATGGAGTGTCCCTGTCATAATGTACCTCGAACATGTAAATAAAGTTTACCATGTATGAAACGTTTACCATAACCGATAGAAAAAAATTGTTCTTTTCCTGAACAGAGGAGAAAACACGTAACATCAGCAAAAGAATCCGGAGTAAAATACATATTTTCATATAAGTATTTCAGGATATTTGCTCATTGTCATCTATAGAGAATAGCATTACACCGAATAAAAGTCAAGAGCAGGTTTGTAGCGTTTCACTCAACTCTCGGATTGTTACCATTCAAACTCAAGATGCAAGGTTGAAAATTTTCATACCAGTAACTTCTTGATAACTCTCCTTGCACATACAAGGGAAAAATGGTTATTTTAAGAGGGCGGTGAAAAAGTCCTTTTCACGCACCCTGTAATAAAATATAGTTCGTTTATTACTTAGGCCTTTGAAAAGAAAACAATATGATGTCTCATATACTGCAATATGGATTTGGTAACGGGATAAAAAACGATAAGGAACATACAATTGTCCGATAATAATCTTCCCGATATACAGTCTCTCTCGGATAACCGGAAAATCCCGCTCGACAGGGTGGGAGTCAAGGGGCTTCGCTGGCCCATTACGGTTCTGGATAAAAAGCACGGCAAGCAGAATACTGTTGCTGTGGTGAATATGTATGTGAACCTGCCTCACCATTTCCGTGGAACTCATATGAGCCGTTTCATAGAGGTTCTCAATGATTACCGTGACATCGACTGGATAGATAAAACCGGTGAAATTCTTGAGAAAATCCGCAGGAACCTTCATGCCGATAAAGCCCACATGGAAATCGAGTTCGAGTATTTTATTGAAAAAGAAGCTCCGGTCACAAAGCAGCCGAGTCTCATGTCCTATAAATGCCATTTCCTTGCATCATTACAGGAACAGGAAGATTTTATTCTCGGAGTTACCGTTCCTGTCAACACATTGTGTCCCTGTTCCAAGGAGATTTCGGAATTCGGCGCTCATAACCAGCGTTGCACTGTAACGGTACAGGTCCGGTATACCAGTATCGTATGGATAGAGAATCTGATAGAAATTGTTGAATCTTCTGCCAGCGGAGGCCTTTATTCTATCCTGAAAAGACCGGATGAAAAATATGTCACCGAACAGGCATACAACAATCCAAAATTCGTTGAGGATGTCGTCCGTGAAATCGCTATGAAACTCGACAACGTGGAAGAGGTAACCTGGTATAGTGTTGAAGCGGACAGCCAGGAAAGCATTCATAACCATAATGCGTATGCCCTGGTCGAAAAAAACAAAATAACAAAGGTTATATTCTGTGGAAGAGAAAAAAATAATCTATGTTCACACAGGCATCTGGCCCACACACTCCCCGAGCATAGTGTTTATAACCGGGAATGCCTATGGTCTTGCTCATCATGCGCCTACTGTCCTGATAGTGAAACATAAAATGGAACAATCCCCGGACGAATTTTTCGATTCCATGACCGATGACATTATTCCGGAAAAAACGGAAAACGAAATTTTTCATTCCATCACCGGAACGAATAAACCCGAAAATCTCGATATCATTCGTGTCGGCAAAGACGGCGAAGTTCCTGATAACGCACCATTCTTCAGAAACGCGGTCCGTATTATAGGATCCTATGCAAAAAAACGCGAGGCCGGAGCTGTCATAACGAGAAATATAGGGTTTTTACCCTACCTCGTTTATATCCGTATTCGATACAGACTGCCGTGTTTTTTTGAAACCCATGATTTTTACGGCGACCTTTCCCTGAGACCCGACCTTAAAAAATCACTCGGGCTTTACAAGAAAAGCCGGTTCGAAAAAATCTTTCTTCCCCGTCTCGATGGTATAATCTGTCTCACCGAAACGCAGGCCGGTTTTTTTAAAGACCTCTACCCTGCGGTTCCCCGTACTGTCGCTCCAAGTGGTCTTTTACGTGTTGTCCGTACACAAACAAAACCCGACAGGCAGGTATGCTACATTGGCTCCCTCGATGCCCATAAAGGTCTCGGAACAGTGCTTTCCGCGCTCGCCCAGACTTCCGACAGCAACATCAAACTCCTCGTTATCGGCGGCAAAAACGATCATGAAAAGCAGGAATTCAAGAAATTCACCCGTCTCCTCAAATTAGAAAAGAGGGTAAAAGTAATCAGCTGGATTCATCACTCTGATATCGGGCATCTGATTAACAATTGTATAGCCGGGCTTGTGCCTCTCGCAGATACGCCGTTCAACCGTTACTTTACCTCGCCGCTCAAAATTCTCGACTATCTTGCTCATTCGCTCCCGGTAATCGCCTCCGATCTGCCTTCTGTCCGGGAATATATCGAGGATGGCAGGCACGGCATGCTGTTTGAACCCGGAAATCCCGAAGATCTGGCTAACACGCTTAACCTTTATATAGCTCGAAACAACTATGAAACCATGTCGCCGGAAGTTGCGTCCCACGCCGAACAATTCCTCTGGACCAAACGCGCGGAAAAAATAATTGCATTTATTCATAACAATTCCCGGAAGTTGTAGAGATGATGTGAAACTTTTCTATTTTTCTATGCTGTAACGTGATGAAAAATTTTTAATGCCGTATATTACGAGGGCGGTGAAAAAATCCTTTTTCACGTGCCCCTGTTTGAAATATATGACTGTGTTGCTGTCAAGGGCTTGTAAATCAACGCTTCGCGCTGACCCTTGACAGCTTAAATCCTAAACCTTATAGTTTTTCACAGGACTTTTACATTAAAAACTAATTTTTTCAACTCACCCCTCTGTCCTCTCTCTACAAGCAGAGAGGGGATGACCACACAACCAATTCCCTCTCTCTTGCAGGGCAAAAGTGAGGGCTCATGGGGCGAGTTTCATATGTAGAGAGAGATTGGGATATTTGCTGTACTAATTTTAATAAGCGTTTTTTTACGAAACCGTGAGGTATACGAAATGGCTGAAAAAATGACTCGTCGCGATGCGCTTGTTGCGGGAGCAGTCTCCGCCGGAGCTGTTCTGGGAGCGGGATGCTCCGATACGCACGATAAATCCATCAAACCTCAAACCGGAGAAAAGCCGTTTTCCGAACGGTCATGGTGGCCTCCCGGACCGGATAAAGACCTTGTCAGAGACCTTACTCCGGGGACAACGCCGGTACGTCTTGCCTGCATGTCGCCGAAGACCACGCTCAACTACCCCGAAAAGGAAAGCGTTACCGAAGCCGTGAAACGCATCAGAGATGGGGGCTATACCGCGGCGAATTCCCATTACTCCATCGGCACAAGAAACAAATGGCTCGATGCCTCCGAATCCGAGATTACCGAACTGAAGGAGGCGCTTGCACACTACGATGTGGATTTGTTTGATACCATGGTCTGGACAAATCTCATTCACCCGGATGAAAAAACACGCCAGAACAACCTGAAATATGTCGCAGAAAATATCGAGGCCGCCGACAGGATCGGCTGCCGTATTGTTACCATGGTCACCGGAAGCTGCGACACCGAGTATTACATCGGGATGCATCCCGACAACTGGACGAGGAAAACGTGGAATCTCACCCTGGACAGCATCCGTCAGCTTCTCCGTGACACCACGGGATGTACCACAGCTTTAGGCATGGAGGCGGTCATAACGACCAACCTCGACTGCCCCGTTGCGCACAAGCGACTCATGGATGATATCGGAGACCCGCGCTGCAAGGTGTGCCTCGACCCGACAAATATGATGTCTTTCGAGCGGTATTATCATTCCACCGAACTGCTCAACGAGTGCTTCGGCCTCCTCGGCGAGGATATAATCGGCTGTCATGCCAAGGACATGTTCATTCGCAGGGATGTCATGCTTGCGCACATCATCGAGGTTCCCGCAGGCGAGGGTGTCCAGGATTACGAGACCTACCTTGTGAGGATGAGCCGCATGAAATGGCCGCGGACACTTCTTCTGGAACATTTACCTGCGGAGAAGTATCCCCCGGTCAAGGCATTTATTGAAAAGACCGCCGCAAAGGTCGGGGTGAGAATATATACATGAACTACTCCATATCAGAGCAGCGAGGAATCAAAAATGTAACTCACTCCTTCATTCCCCCTCCGGTATGATAAAAGTCAAGAGGGAAACAACGGGTGAATTAGAAAATGCCTGTTCTTTACAGTAATACCATGAAGGATACAGGTAATTTGAATTATATAGTCTGTGAATAATCCGGGCACATTACATACTATGATATGTATTGGTACGAATACAAATTAAGCACTATTTTATTACGTTACATTACCCCTCATATTGCCTGGGCTACTCATGCTGCACGGTTCCTGTTGATGAGTGCCGTCGTTAAAAATGTTAAGGCATTCCTGAGGGGAGTAATGAAGAATGTGATGAGTTCTTTATAATAAAGGGTACGAGAAACGACTACCCATAAACATTTTGAATACGTTCTCCACCGGGAAAAGCTCATATAAAATGCTCAAGTTACTCATTTTCAAAAAATACCTTGGAATAGTACCAAAACGCACGCTGGCTCACTCTATAAAGACGATCTCATCGTTGAACAGATCAATAATAGTGAGCCGGGTCTCACCTCTAATTTCTTAACGTTGTAAATGTTCTTGGACGATCAATCGGATACAACGCATGCTCCGATGAATTGATGGTCACGCGATTCACATAATAATGTATGCCCTCTTCATCATATCCCCAGCCGCACTGGTGCATGAAATAAAGCTTCCCGTTGTGGGCTTTGCCAATATAAAGTGTGACATGGCCGGGATCGGATGCCACTGTGATGATAGGTTCAATTTTTGCCACTGCTGCTGTCTTTTCTTCGGAGCTCAGGTTCTTATCGATTGTAATCTGGTGATTTGAAGCTTTGTTTAAAGACCTTCCGGTGACGATACCGCAGCACCTGAAAAGTACCCGAAGAGTTCCGGCGCAATCCCGTTTGTCGTTCTGGCCGTGCCATCCATAGGGTGTATTGAGGAGTTTGAAGAACTGGGTAAGTATAGTACGCTTGGTATACGTGAGATATCCGATATGCACATCAGCATCAGGTTTAATATATCCGTTTGCCACACCAAGTGAACCGTCTGGTGCGCAGTAAGGCATTTTCACAACATAACCCCTGCTGTTTTGGCTGATAAGCGGCATGGTTGCAGAAAAGTATAAATATCGTGAAAAATTTTTATATGAGCTGTCACCGTAAACTGGAACTTTATGTGCAGTCGCCATAAGGAAGTTATCATCCTCTGCGAGCTTCCGGATCGTTTCCCTGTCAGCGATTGCAATATCTTCGGTAGCTATCCATCCCATTGCTATGGGGCTCTCAACATACAGAAAATCACCATCGAGAGATTCGTGGAGAACAGTAACAGGATTCCCTAAACATATATCGGTTATTTGAAAACGGTCCAGTTCCCACATGGTATCACCGTATCCCGGAACAGATGTTGGATACTGACGCATACTGGCTTGGTTGACAACAATACCGAAACGGCGAGTGATAACTGCAGGTATGGTATCTGTATTCATGTCTTCCACAATGTCCTGTTTCATGATGTCGCTATATAGAGTGTTCCGTCCATCGTAGTACTCACGGGAACCGTAAAGATCATCCGGATTTAAAAGCTTATCAATGTCGCTCTTGAGTCTTGCCCTGAGATTTTCACCGGGAATTGTATCGGGAAGTTCAAGCGGCATGTTAAGATTCGCAAAACTGACCGAATCTGCTTTTTTGTTTATTTTAGCTTCGTTAAAACGTTTAATTTCAACCGGTGTCATTATCACCTTATCGGCATCTTTCTGGAGCCCTATCCAGTATTCGGGAGTAAGCATTTCAGGTTCCACTCCGGGAAGGGCAGAAGGAGCATGCATTGATTTTGATTCCTGTGACTGTAAAGATAAAGGTGATACAATGAGAAATAACATTACAAAAAGAACTGCATATGTCTTGTTTTTTGACATATGAGCCTCCTTTCTTAAGAGATGAATGGATACACAATGAATGGATACACAATCTTTAAATTAGTAATTACCTTACCTCATCCGGTTAATGCATAATCATTTTTTATTGTATAATCAAAAAGTTTATTTCCAGGAACACTGAGAGATTTATGAAAGTATCTCAAGTTAGTATCCTCTATCCTTCGCCATCGACCGTACTCGATTGTTGAAGTCGCTGCCATAATCAAAGGCTCCGGAGAAGTGCGATCCAGGTTTGTTTCCTCCCGTGCGTTCTTGTATCTGTTCAATAATTTCCATACTAATTGCCCAGTTAATAGTAAACATAATAATGCCTGATGTTGGACAGACTTTCTTATCGAATCCCGGGATGGCATACAAACCATAACTGTCGCACATACGACCGACATGGATATCGGTCTCCTTGGGTACTGTTCTGCCTTCAGGAATAGTAAAGTTACGGGCGATAGGGCCTATAGATGCTGTTCGCATCCCGATCCGCTTGAATTCATCGAGGTTTTTGATATCTACTGCATCATCCGGGGTATATATACCCATAATAACACAATCTTTTGAGGTACCTTTGATATCTCCATCAGAAAGGCTTTGTGCGAAAGAAAAACCACCCCTGCGGCCCGCATTCTCTGTAGCGAATGTGTATCTATAACGGCTGTAATAATAGACTGTTCCGCCATTGAGAAGTGTATCCACTGCCATTGATGCAACTTTTCGCACATCACCAAGCTCAGTACCTATCAATTCCATTTCTCTGGCAATCTCATCCAAAAAATTGTCCATGAGCGGGTCTGATGTATCCACCCAACTTACATCTTTACCCGAAAGTGTAGGTGCGTCACCATCTACCTTGAACGACTTTCCTTCAATTGAAAGGATCCGGCACGCATCAGCAAGTATCATCCACATGAGTGTCATATACAGCGGACCAGAAACAGGGCCGACAGGAGCAGGCATTCCGGGAATCTTCATGATCGCACCGAGACTCGTAATGTTTGTATCAATCCATATATCCGCATAGGGGCGTATTTGCAAGGATTGTACGTCTTTTCTGACATGTTCTAATCCCTTAGTATCACCGCTCCATGGTGAAGGACTGCCTATGACAAATATATTTTTTTTGGCAAGGTCATCAAACCCTCCCTGAGAGAGTACGCGACTCGCCATCAAAAGATCACCGTCTCTGGATTTTTTCGGATCATAGCCGTGGGAGAGAAATTGAGGCATCCCGTTCCGTCCCGGAAACATTTCAGCATTGTTGCTGTGCCCCTGGTCCCAGGAAATCCAGCAGGTACGTCCATTACGTAGTGTCCTGGAAATTGCATACGCAGATTCGAGAATCTTTTCTGATTGGGTTTCGCGAACCCATGTCAGCATATCCATAACTTTTTTAGGGTACTGTAATGCCAGTGGTATCTCTTTTCCGCTTTTGCCAAAGGAATCAGAGTTTTCAAGAGCATTTAACTTATGAACTAAATTCCCAAAACTGACAAGAGTTAACGGAATGATTCGAAAGGTGTCGCGACGATTCACGGTTCTTCTCCTAATTAGAAAAAATTGTAATTAGTAAGATATGAGAACATACCTAATCAAGGATTCCCCATATCAAAATCATGAGCAGTCAAAATTCTCCACAAACTTATTAATTAATAGATATTAACATATAAAAAATTCTTTTGCAAGTATTTTCTTCATCCTGATCTATGAGTTTTTCTACGACGTGCTTGTTAAACCGTGAAATACTCCGTTTTAGAGAGACCAATCCATCGAATCAACCCAATAACGGTGCAGTTAAACAGAATAATGTGGTAGGTGTTGTGGGTGTTAAGGGATTAAAGATATATTGTCCATTAAGCTTGTTCTTCTGGCGGCACCGGCAGATGCAATCCTGGCGCAGGAAGACACCTATACCGAATTGGTGTTCCCGCCGGACGCCCGTCACCTGGAATTGGTCGAGAAGGCGAACCGGAGCGTGGAAGAAGCCCGTCTGCGCGCCGAATCCGACATACTATAAAACAATGGTTGTGGGAGGGGCCCCACCCACATTGTCAAAGCCGATAATCTATCAGGTTGTCTCTCTATACAATCGGTTCATAAGTTATGCCAGCAAGCTCACAGTAAGCTTTAAACTGACGAGCCAGATCGCCGTAGATGAACAACTGGTGAAATCCTTTGACATCCCGGGTGTCCGGACAGTTGTCCATGGCAAGCTCGACCGATGTCCTGCAGCCTCCAGCGGGCGGAGTATCGATATTTCCCACCACTGTGCCTGTTCCGGCAATAATTTTTCCCGGTTCGGTGAACTGCATCACAGTAACACGCTGCCCGGGGCGCCAAATAACCTGGAACGAAACACCCATTTCCGATTCCGAATGATTCCGTAAAATGAATGTTTCATGAGGCTGGTCGAACCCATTCAATTTAGTCGGGCTGGTGCAGTGTGCACCAATAAGTGTGTTATTGACAGTATTAGGAGCCGGATCCTGAATAAACCCGGGCTTTCCAAAAAGCAGATTTGTCAACCTCTGCGAAATTGCTGAAAGCCAGTAAGCCTCACATGCCCCCACAATCCCCTCATCCTGAAGCCTCGACATCGCCATGCAGGGTGGTTGCATCCTGTGCATGCCTACAGGCCCCAAACAATCCATGGAAAACCCGTTGCACTTTTCCTGCTCCATTATATGCCTGATAACCACATAATTTTTTGCGGCGGTGAGAATATCCTCCGGAGAAGGCTCCACAATCATCTTGGCCTCACGGGTATAATATTCGGCTATCTGCCGCATCACATCGGTGATGTCGGTTTTTCCGAAAACCTCTCCAAATCGGTCGTTAGGAATATAATGCAGGGTTGTGCCGATTACATCGAGTGTTTTGTCCTCGGTTTTATCCCCGGCGATTATGCAGATACGGGACTGTTTCATATCATATATGGTGCGGAACATACGGATGCCGTGAGAAAGCCAGTTCAAATCTTGTGTGGCGGCGGTATAAACATTCGGAATACCGCGTATCAGATTTAGATGCCCGGTGAAAGATGTTCCCATCGGACTGAAAACTATGGTTGGTATTTTCCCGCGGTTCTTACAGATATTTGTCGTATGACCCCATGCATCTGTTTCTTTGATGAGCTTTCCCTGGTCGTCAAAATGATGGCAATTGGTAACCATCAGCATAATACCGTCCGGTGGATTCTGTCTGATTCCGTTCAGAAATGCCGTTTCACGGTCGTTACCGTATACGGGCCGTTCCTCGAAAACAAGATTCACGCCAAGCTTCTGTGCAGCTTCGGTAAGAATATCACGGTACTGTTGTTCCCGCTGTTTAATATCATAGGACGCTCCCGGCCAGCCGAGCCAGAATTTTTTTACATCAGGCCTGATAAATGCCACAAGCACTTTCGGGTTACCTGATGATGCACCCGGCGCCCCTATAACCTCTGAAGCTTTGTCGAATAATCCGATATGTACGGCTAAAGCGGCGGCACCGGCGGATTTTATGAAACAACGGCGATTTATAAGCGGACACCCGGCAGGATTACAGGAATTTAATGCTTTCATAAAAAATTCCTCCCATAAATGGAACATTCAAACCGACATTCCCCATATCAAAATCATGAGGTATTGTAATTTGCATAAAACTGTCTATGAATGAATATACTGTTTATTTTATTGTTTATGCAAATAACTATTTACGTTTTTACTGCGCCTGCATGTCACATGATAGCGATAATTACCCTGAAAATTACCAATGAGATACGGCTCTCCATTGATTCATATCGGGTGTTATGTTTTTTTACGCAGATACTATCGCAATCGTTCAATCCGAGCCAATATCCCGGCAAACAATCACCGTGCGTAATCAAGGTAAGGATACGTAAGAAGTCCCCCGTTTGATGGTACCTTTGCACTATGAAATTCATGCTGTATTCCTCCATCAAAACCTACTTTCATGCTTTCACCCTCCGGGCGACCAGAATTTGCCAGTCATAAGCGCATGTTATTTATTATATAATTGCATGTTATGACAAATCATGAAAGTTTTTTTTGAGTTTTATATGGGGAATACGGGCTTAATACTATATGCAATATTTCCGGAACCCGGGCTGGGGCACAGAATTTACTCAATCGAAGTTAGCAAAAACGTCAATCTCGGTTTATTGATCAACTCGAGCGAAAGTGTTGCCGAACCGACATCGGCGAGACCGCTTTTCGTTTTAATTCCGTCGACAGGATTTTCTGATACCATGGTTATGGTATTTTTCATAATTACATACCTGCCGGTCTCCGGATTTCTTTCCTCGAAATATTTTTTTATCTCTCCGGCATTTTTACCTTTGAATCGTTGATTCGAACCGGAATTTTTTACCATTGCCTCGAGGTTATCAGGCGTGAAAGTAAACGTATAGGTGCTGTCCGGTCCGAATTCCAGCATACTGCCGAAATACATATCAATGTCACGGGACACCTCTTTCCACCGGCCTGCGATCCGCATGGAGCTTTTATATTCCTCCGACTTACCGTAAGTATACAGGATCATGGTCTTTCCGTTGCGAACGGCATTGGCTCTCAGTTTCCCCTCAGGCATTTTATCAAAATATTCCGCAAGCGGTTCATACAGGTTAGGATTATAAAAGTAAACTCGAACGCATAGTTCGGATTCGAGGCGTGAAAGATCATCCTTCAATGGGTTACGGGGAAATTTCGACCATGTTTTGAGCAGAAAAACCGTGAGGTAAATCTCTTTGTCATCATAATAAACGACCCGTTTTTCCGGAAGCTTTCTCTCAAAAAATTCCTCTACCATCTCCATCGGTACAAGAGAGAGATACATAGCGGTCTCGTGATACGGGTCAATTCCAATCGTTTTTCTGATATACACAGCTCCGGGATAAAGAGGAGCGCCCAACTCATTTCCTGTCGGCTCATCACCAAATATTCCTCCAATCTGAGCCGATACGGAAGTCGAAAGAACCAATAAAAATAATATCACACCAGCCGTATATTTCAAATTCATGTCTTTGTCCTGTTCTTATTCGAATGAATCTCTTATCGCATCCAGCATCGCCATAACATTTGTAACAGGGGTGTTCTGTTGAATGTTGTGAATCGCATTGAAAACAAAGCCACCGCCTTTATTGAAGATGCTTATCCGCTCTCTGACCTCTTCATACACTTCTTCAGGTTTGCCGAACGGTAATGTTTTTTGGGTATCTATTCCGCCTCCCCAGAAAACAATTTTATCCCCGTAGTTATCTTTGAGTTCCTGAGGCGCCATGCCCTCTGCCGAACACTGCACGGGATTTAATATATCAAAACCGGCATCGATGATATCATCGATAAGTGGCCGTATACCCCCGCATGAATGAATAAATGATTTCCATGATGTGTTTTTGTGAATCCATTCATTCACCCGCACATGAACCGGTTTGAAGAGGTTACGATATGCATTGGGGGAAATGAACGGCCCCCGCTGTGTGCCGAAATCCGTACCGGTAATAAAAACCGCTTCTATACGGTCCTGGAGCGCATCACTGACTCTGGCGAGATTTTCGATTGCGATATCGCATTGCCGGTTAAAAACTTCGAAGATATAATCACGTCTGGTAACGGTAGAAATATACCATTCCTCGACATCCCTTATTCCTTTGGGATCTTTGACCCATAAACCGGGAACAAGCGCAATATCGCCAAAAGATGCACCGCCCATCGAGTAGATAATCGCATAATCGGTTTCTTCATATACCCGTTTCGACTCTTCCTCCAGATATCGAAGCAGTTCATCCGAATAAGGCCCGAAATCCTCGAGATTATCCTCCACATTGAGATTTTCATCATCGATGGGTTTTTGACGGCCGATCGCATCGAAGTAAAACCCGCCCTTCGGCATAACGGCACAGGGCGGGTAGTTTTTATCGCCCCCTACATACATCGGTATATTTCCGTTCTCGTCAGGCACTGTATTGAATTGCCCCGCAACAAGCACCGGTGTGCCATCGAACATCGTCCAAGGTTTCCAGTCTTCATTTTTGAATCCAAACATAGTATCCTGGTTGAAAAGACCATACGTGTCGATATACATTTTTTCTTTTAAATTCGGAAGAATTTCCCCCAGCATCTGGTAAGGTTCGGAAACCTTCACCCTGCCCTCGGAACCATTCAGTTCCATGGCTTTTCTAAGCTTTAAAATAACGCTGGCGCTTATTCCCGATGTCATTGTTGCGCCGAAATCAACCGGTACCCTGTCCGGCTGCTGATGATTCAACGCCGCCTTGATTCTTTCTCTACGTGTCATGTGTTGATCCTTTCATGGTATTTGAAATTCACAAACAGTTTATTTTCACAGTGAATTATTAATATGTCATTTTTGAAAATGCTCTGTCAAGAAAATAGTACATTAAACAAACTATCCGATTTAAAATTCAAACCTGTTGCACTGACAATAATCATTTTATATGTGTCATCTGTTGAACAGCATAATGCTTCCCGCATCTTACCATCGAAATATAAATCCCCGAAGAAACAGGTTTGCCATTATCATCTTTTCCGTCCCAAACAACTGAATGAGTTCCATGATGTAAATTATCTGCAAGCAATTCTCGCACTTTCTGTCCCATTATATTGTAGATAATGAACGATGTGAAGCCGGAAGAAGGAAGGGAAAATTCAATAGTTGTTGTGGGATTGAATGGATTGGGGTAGTTTTTTGAAAGCGTAAGTACTTCGGGCAATGTGTCCAAAGATTCGATTACTCCGGTATCATCTTCCCTTAATACTGAAATACCATTACCTGTTCCGAACCATATCGAACCGTCATGGTCTACCGTAATATCATTTACAGTGTTTGAACATAAACCATCTTTTGTTGTAAAATTAATCCAGTTTTCCCCGTCAAAACGTGCTACACCTCCTCGCCAGAAACCGAACCACTTAACATTATTATTATCAACCGCAGAAGAATATACATGCTCACTACCGATCTCTGTTACCTCTGAATCGTAGAAATTCCATGTGTTTCTGTTAAGGTTCATAATTCCGATTTCGGTACCGAACCATATCACTCCATCATGATCCTGCGTAATTGTATACACACTTAGAGTGCCCCACTTGCTCTGCGGAAGCACTTCTCCCGGAAGATAGAATGTCCAATTAACGCCGTCATAACACCCAATACCGTTTTCTGAAGCCAACCATATATTCCCATCGCTGTCTTTCATAATGTCAAAAATAATGCCTTCGAGCACTCCCCCGCCGTCAGGATACATGGTTACCCACTCCGTGCCGTTAAAAATCCCGACACTTCCCTTCCCTTGACACCGCCACAAACGCCCCTCGGAATCCTTTACATACTTTTGCTCCATAATTTCATCCGGGACTTCATCAGAATTAAAATTACTCCATGTTGTGCCATCGAATCTTGACACAACACCGCCATTGTAATGAAACCAGAACCATTTTACGCCGTTATCATCTATAAGAATACCTATATCCTCAAACAGTCCGCCAATTTCGTTATACGCAGGGCCGTCATGTGTCGAATAAGTTTTCCACTCTGTCCCGTCAAAACTTGACATTCCTCCGCCGAACGTTCCAAACCACATGACTCCCTCATCATCTGCGAATACAGTATAAACATTATAATTTGCAAGTCCATCCTCGGTTGTATAGCTTGCCCATGATGTTGCATCATGCCGCAACACACCACCGTCTCTATCATCGGATATAGCCCAGATAACACCATTTTTGTCCATAGTAAGCGAATGGTATGAGGCATCAGGAAGCTCGTCCTCTTCTGTATATACTGTTATGATAGAATCTCTAAGACTTGCTACTCTTGAATTTTTAATAAACCAGAGTACATTATTATGATCAAAAACCATATCTCTAACATATTCGGTCTGGTAATATGTCCATTCTTCCCCTTCCAAACGATATATACCATCTGTTGCACCGAACCATAAAACACCGTGTTCGTCTTCAATTATTGAAGAAATATAGTCCGCAATTTCTCCATACAATATCCAGTTAGTGCCGTCATAAGATTTTATACCTTCGGAAGTTTCAAACCACAATCTTCCCATATTATCCCCGGTAATCAGTGATATACTTGTGTCCGTAATCCAGGTTGTGCCATCAAAACGTGAAACGCCGTTTCTTGTGCCAAACCACATTACCCCGTTTTTATCCTCCTGCATAACATCGACATAATAAAATGCAAGACCATCTTCTTCCGTATAACTTTTCCATGTTAAACCATCAAAACAGGAAACACCCGACAATGTTCGAAACCATTTTGTACCATTCGATGCAATAAACACTTCATTAACGTGATTATCAGCAAGTCCATCAATAGTCGTATAACGTGTATATGTCCCATGCTGTCTGTGCCAGCGGAATACACCCCCGCGGGTAGCGCACCAGATATAATCACCCTCCTGGGCGATATCATACACTCTGTTTGCAGTGGTGTAGTTTAACCATGTATCAGCGACTGCGGCACTTGCAAGAATAAAAAACACCAAACAAACAGTTATTGTTGCCCTTAACATTCTCATAATAATTCAATACCTAAAATTATTTTAAAAGGAGCATTTTTCCTGTAGCCGTCTGTGATTCAGCTTTTAATCGGGTAATATAAATCCCCGATGACACAGTAGTGCCGTTATCATTTCTTCCGTCCCACACGACAGAATGTGTACCCGCGTTCATCCTGTCAACCACTAACTCCCTTACTTTCTGCCCCATTATGTTGAATACTGTGAGGTTGATGAATCCATCCTCCGACAGGGAGAAGCTTATTGTCGTAGATATGTTAAACGGATTCGGGTAATTGGCTTTAAGTGCAAAAGATACAGGTTGTATATTGCTTCTTTCATTTGATACAACCAGTTCATCAAACCTTGTTACACCGCCGGGCTGGACAAACCATTTCACATTTTCCCGGTCGATATTCAGTGAATTTACCGGTCCAATCGTCCAACCGTTTTCTGGTGAAAATGTTCTCCAGCTATCACCGTGAATTATTGACAGACCATAATTCGAAGCGCACCACAAAGCACCGTTTTCATCAACGGATATTGAATTAATCCAGTTGCTGACCAAACCGCTGTTTTCTGTTGTGTAGTTTGTCCAGGTCACGCCATCGAATGAATAAATACCTGGGCAGTACCAGAAGGAATTACTTTTCCAGGTAAACGGGTAGGTAGAATTTGTCCAGAGCACTCCATCATGATCCCATGTTAATAAAGTGGGATAGGATGGATATACTCCGTTCACGCCGGGGTAGATATTCCATGTGTCATCTTTATAGCTCATGAGCATGTCATTCGCCCAGAGCCAGATATCGCCGGCAGGTGAAACTTCGAAAGCATATAATGAATTGAAAATATTGCTATCCGGTCCTGTCACCTGTATCCACTCTTTTCCGTCAAACCTATACAGAAGATAATATTCATGGTAGGTTTCTTTAGCCACAGGGACTTCAAAATCTTCTTGACCGTTTTCAACTTTTTCCTGACAAACAATCCAGACGTTCCCGGTTCCATCAACAGCAACTTTAATAATATTTTTACCTTCGAACCATGTTTCCCAGGTATAACCTTTATACCATGAAAGTCCCCCGTTTGTTGCAAACCACAATGTACCGTCATGTCCCTCAGCACAGTCATTCACATAACCTGCAACGAGCGGGCTGTTTTCAGGTGTGAATGACTGCCAGAACTCATAATCGAAACGTGAAATCCCCCTGTCCGTACCAAACCATTTTACCCCACGGCTGTCCTCGAACATAGTAGTTACAACCGGCGATAGAAGCCCGCTGTTCTCTGGGTTATAGGTGATCTGGGCGTTTTGATACTTCTGACTCAGGACTATTATGCTGGTTTCAACGAATTTTTCAGGATTATCTGCTGAAGATACTCTTATGGATATTTTAGCGGTAAAATAGTCATCTGGGATAATGTCATCAGGGATGGTCCACGAGTAAGACCTTTCCTTTGCATCAAGAGAAACATATACCTCTTGCCATGTTATACCGTTATCCAAGGAATAATCTAATTTTACCTCAGAATATCGCGGTGCCATCCATGATATTTCTAAGGTCGAACCAGGCTGCAAAACTTCATCTCCCAGGGGTCTGTTGAGCATAATAAACTCGCCGGTGAAACTGTATATTCCAAAAGTAGTCGCGATCCATATAACACCATCTTTATCAACGGCAAGATCATGTATTTTATTAATGTTATCTGATTCAAAATCATCATTTTCCCCTATGGATGTTTGATAGTTACGAAAGCTCACCCAGTTTTCGCCATCATAGCAAAAAAAGCCGTGATCGTTTGCTGCCCACATGTATCCTTCGCGGTCAAAATCGATTGCATGAGCGCTAAATACTTCAGGGTGAATCTTCCAGTTCGAGCCGTTAAATTCAGACAATTCCCTGCATGTCCCGAAAAAGCGAGTACCGTCGGGTGCTATCGCTATTGAATAAATGCCATCGCATTCAAGACCGCTGTTGTCACGATTATATGTTCTCCAGGATGTCCCGTCAAACCTCATGAGACCCCTCATAACGGTACCAAACCACTTATAATTATCATGATCAACGGCCATACAGGTTATATCATTTCTACTGTCTTCTTCGACAGGGTAGTGTGACCATGTTTCCCCGTCAAAGAAAGATATGGTTCCATATGTTGAAAACCACGTTCCCCCATCTCTGTCAAACGCTATCCCATCCACAACGCTGGATTGTAATCCGCTGTTTTCCCTATGAAAAGTGACCCACGATTCGCCGTCAAATTGCGAGGCGCCTCCCGATGTTCCAACCCATATTGAACCATCATCGGCAACATTTACAGTATTGACATAACTGCCTCGAAGATTGCTGTTCCCGAATGTGTATTTATACCATTCTTTTCCATCAAAGTCCCAAGCGCCATCATGAGCTATAAACCATTTATGGTTTTCATGGTCGACAACGACTTTCATAATATTATTCTCCGGTACAGTTGGGAAAATTGTGAAATTCATCCCATCAAACCGGCAAAGCCTTCTATCCGTGCCTACCCATACATTACCGTCATCATCAACAGTCAGGGCATTTGCATGATTATCGGGAAGCCCGGTGTCATAGGTGTGTGTGCTCCATTTTGTACCATCGAAGCGCATCATGCCCTCACTGGTGAAAGTGTCCCATGATTTCCCTCTGTAGCGTGTCAAACCATTATCAGTACCGAACCATTTGGCATTTTTATTATCAACTGCAACCGAGTGAACATTATGATCAAGCAACCCGCTGTTTTCAGCGGTATATTTTGTCCATGTCGAACCATCGAATTTTGATATGCAACTATCCGAGGCACACCACATTATACCATCCATGTCAAAAGCGATTGAAGAAATCAAACTGATAGGTGTATCTTCTTTGCCTCCCCAATATTTTAAACCATCTCCATATTCATAAACAAAGCTATTACCTCCAATAAAGACATTATTAGAATCATCAACACCAACGGCTGAAAAAAAAGCACCTGCAATATTACCTGTATTTTTTATATGTGTTTCCCAATCAGTTCCATCAAAACTCTGGAGGATTCTGGAATCTTCCGAAGACTCAATAACCCACAATCTGTGTTCACTATCGACAGCAATCCCGGAGATATTATTTTGTTCCAGTCCGTTATCCGTAGTATAAGTTGTCCATGAAATTCCGTCAAAACGTGAGAGCCCCTCAGAAGTACCGAACCATACAACACCGTTGAGGTCTACTGCGATTGCATTAATTTGGTCACTTGCAATACTGCCTTTCATCGTGATTTTTTCAAAGTTCCCGTAATGTCTGTCCATACGAAGTATAGTTCCACCCTCAATAGCACCCCAGATATAATCGCCATGGGCAGCTAAATATGAAATTTTTGACATGTCAGTGTAGGATGTCCATAACCCATCAGCATTCGCACTAACATCTATAGTAAAGACCAGGATAATACACAACCATGTACGCATTTTATATCATATACCATCATTAAAAATTCGTTGATGATTTCAAATAACTATTTTATTATAGCAAATTTATTAAAGAAATATTCAAATCATTTTATCAGTGTCATATTTTTAACAGCCACATGCTCCCCGTTTTTCAATCTCGATATATAAATTCC
>AQSL01000151.1 GCA_000403035.1 Candidatus Latescibacter anaerobius SCGC AAA252-E07
CGATAATTCAAGGAGTTTTGCATTGTATTCAAGGTTTTCGTATGTTTGTGCATTTTTAATTGAACCTGCAATACTGGCGGTAAAATTGTTAAGTTCTTCCGCTTCGCTTTCGGAAAATTCTCTTTCCTTCATGCTTCGTATGTTAAGCGTTCCTATAAGTTCATCTTCCCATAGAATCGGGAAAGATAGATAGGATGGATACTTTTCATCCTCGGCATAGACGGAATAAAAATTCCGCGGATCGTTCAATATATTTTTTGTTGCGATGTATTTTCGTGTTTTAGCCACAAGACCGGTAATTCCCTTTCCGATAGGCACTCTGATATTGCCCAGAGCAATCGGGTGAAGTCCGACTGATACGCGGAGCACAAGTGTATCGGAATCGGATTCCTTCAAAAAGATTGATACATCATCAACAGAAAGATAATCTGCAATTATCCTGGCAATGAGTTCAAGCCGTTCCTCTACGATCAGAGGAGCGTTTATGAGTTTCAGGGCATGTGATAGAAATAGTTTTGATTTCAAGGAAGGTGAATTTTTTTGATTGTCTGTCATAGGATTGTCCATGTTAAAAATGACGATAATCAATAATGTAGTCTAACACAGAGTGCAAGGCACATGTTTCTGCATCATGTAATGCATATGAAGTTCCCGGTGGCCGAGTTTTTCTGCACATGTTTTTTTGCCTTTCACAACACGTATAACTTCATCAAGCAGCATTTTCCCCATATCATCAATGCTCATGTCGCCGTGGAGAATGGAGGAAGTATCGATATCTATGTTTTCTTTCATTGTCTTACAGGTTGCGGGAGTGCCGCATATCTTAATTACAGGCATAAGCGCGCTTCCGAGCGGTGACCCTCTGCCGGTTGTGAATATCAGTAGCTGACAACCAGCGGCAGCGGCATTCGACATGTTTTCCGCGTCGCTTACAGGGGATGCGCCACGTGTGAGATCATCAGGAATTGAATCGATGAGATAAAGACCGGGTACGGTGGGATGTTCACCGACACGCACAATATCATTGATAGGTTTATGGCCGCTTTTCATAAATGCACCGAGAGACTTTTCCTCTATGGAAGTGAGTCCGCCCTCTGCATTACCGGTTGCTATGCCGAATATACCGGCCTGTATGCCGATATTTACCGCTCTGTCAATCGCCTCCCGGATTTTTTCAGAAACGTTTTCCGAAGCTCTCGTAGCAGCCATATCCGCACATCCCATCATCTCGGTTATTTCATCAAAGAAACAGGTTCCACCCGCATCAAGTATACTATCATAGAGCACTCCGACCGTGGGATTGGATGTAATGCCGCTGAGAGCATCTGATCCGCCGCAGTTTGTTCCGATTCTTAAATCTGAAAGGAAAAAATCGCAGCAATCGGCGTTTTTACTCATCGAAAGCAGTTCCGAAACATAAGCCCTTCCTTTGGTTATCGATGAAGAAGTACCGCCATCGGTCTGGATGCATACATGACGGGTCTCACGGCCGGCGTTTTTGGCGGCTTTTACCAGAGTTTCACCGCGCAGCGTCTCGCAGCCGAGACTCACAACCACGATTCCGTAGAGATTGGGATGAACAGCAAGAGCGCTCATGACCCTGACAACATAATCGTTAGCATGACAGCCATCATAGCCGAAGAGCTGAACATCCTCGAAATGAGAGGCAATTCCTCTTGCCACATGTTCGGCGCATTCGACAGTATAGACTACAGCGATATGATTTCTTATACCTTTCTGGCCATCGGTTCTGAGCCATCCTTTTGTCAGCAATTGATCATTCATTGTTCGATTCTTTTCCGGAAATCCGGGTCTAAAACGCTTTTCATGTTGTGCAGGTGAACCCATTCGCCGGGGTTTATGTTTTTTGTAGCCACTCCGATCCGATGACCGTATTTGATAATTTCATCTCCGGTTTTAATGGGTTTCAGAGCTGCTTTGTGTCCGAATCTGACTGTTTCGGTCAGGTGTATAGGCCCTTCTGCATCGCTCAGGATAACGGTATCTTGTTTTCCGGTATCCGAAAGGAGAATGCATACATTATCAATGGGATCGAGGACGAGTGCGTGTTTTATCGTTTTTTCCATGTTGCTTCCTCAAGATGAAAAATACTGTCTTAATATAATAAAAAAATGCTCTCCAGAAAGAGAGCATTTATAAATAACCGGATAATTGGATAAAAAATTTAAATTGTAATGGTTTGCTGCCTGTCCGAACCGACAGAGATGTAGGCAGGCGGGGTATCCACAATCTCGCTTATTCTCGAAATGTAAGATTGAGCATTAACCGGTAATTCATCATATTGTCTGACGTTTGTTGTCGGTTCCATCCAGCCGGGAAGAGTTTCATAGACGGGCTCGACAGCATCGAGGACATTAAGATCGACAGGGAAATTCGTTAACGTCTTTTTACCGTATTTATAACCGGTGCAAATTTTGATTTCTTCCATCGTATCGAGGACGTCAAGTTTTGTTATTGCGAGCGAACTCAGGCCGTTTATTCTAGCTGCATAAGCACCGATCACACCATCGAACCAGCCGCAGCGTCTCGGTCTGCCTGTTGTAGCGCCGAATTCTCCACCGATTTCACGGATTCTACTGGCGAATTCATTCTCAAATTCAGTCGGAAACGGGCCGTTTCCCACACGTGTTGTATAAGCCTTTATAACTCCAATTACTTCATTAATATGAGTCGGTCCGATACCGGTTCCGACACATGCTGTCCCGGCAACGGTATTCGAGGATGTCACAAAAGGGTATGTACCATGATCGATATCGAGAAGGGCGCCCTGGGCTCCTTCAAACAGAATATTTTTCCCGGCTTTTACCGCATCGTTCAGGAGGATAGAAACATCCTTTACATAGGGATCTATCTTTCGGTCAAATTCCAGAAAGCTATCGGCTATTTCATTTACATTGAGAGGTTCATACCCATAAATCTTGGTAAGTAAATCATTGGCTTCATTAATGTTTCTTTCCAGCTTTTTTGTAAAAAACTGTTTATCGAGAAGATCAACAATACGAATACCGACCCGTGCTGCTTTATCACGGTATGCAGGGCCGATTCCTCTGCCGGTTGTGCCAATGGAATTGTTTCCTTTGCATTTTTCAGATGCCTGATCAAGCAGCTTGTGATAGGGCATAACAAGATGTGCTTTTTGACTGATAAACAATCTTCCATCCACACTAATCCCTCTTTTTTTCAATTCAGCAATCTCATCCATTAATGCTGTGGGATCGATAACAACTCCATTCCCGATGATACAGATTTTATCATCATACATTATTCCCGAAGGAATAAGATGAAAAATAAACTCGTTGCCGTTAACTATGACGGTATGGCCGGCGTTTGCACCGCCCTGAAAACGCACAATATAATCGGCGTCAACTGCAAGATAATCTACAATTTTTGCTTTTGCTTCATCTCCCCATTGGGAGCCAACTACAATTTTTACTGACATAATATCCCTCGAAAAAAACAAAAAAAAACTTCGAGTTGTTTACTCGAATTACATTATATGATAATAATGAAGACGGGGAGTGTCAAGGGAAAAATGTATGAGTAACTCTCTGTTTTTCCAACCACCGGGTTTATAATTCGAGACCCGTAGTTTAACGTATTCTTAAAGCAACAATCAGCTCTGCAGTAATACCTTTATATTCACACATTGAAACTGTACTTATTTTATTGTATATTACGTATCGGAATTAACAACAAACTGGATAATGGGAACAATAATGAAAAAAAAATATGTGTACCGAACATACCGGACAAAGGGAAATCCGGATTCCGTACGGAATCGGCTCGCCGATATGCTCTTATCCCATGGATATAAACGTACCGGGAATGAAAACAGTGTCGAGTATTTCCGATACCCGGCGATAACGTTTTCCTCCAAACGTCCGCTGACATGTATTTCAGGACTGTCATTGGAAGTAACAGGACACAACGGTGATGTTCGTGTAAAAATCGGCGCGAATTTCGCCAAAATACGTTTTTTTATAATACTTGTTATGGTGATACTATGCGCTGTAATACCGGGGATACTGGGTTATTTGCAGCATGGAATACCTGATATTCCAATCGTTGCATATCTCGGAATACCACTGGGTATCATGGTACACTACAATGTGCGATGGCGGGTGTTCAGAGCATTAGGGCGCTTCATCGTACAAACAGGAGACGAATAAATGGGATGTATCGAAAAAGTATCGCAAGCCGCAGAAAAAGCGCACAGTCTTGTATGTGTCGGCCTTGATACGGATCCCGATAAAATGCCGGAATTTCTTGCATCTGAAGGTGACGGTGTGTATCGCTTCAATGAGGCGATAATACGTTCTACATCCGATCTTGTCTGTGCATATAAACCGAATTCGGCTTTTTATGAGGCACTGGGAACTCATGGTATCGAGATGCTTCAAAAAACCTGTGAAACAATTCCGGAGGACATACCGGTAATTCTCGATATGAAACGCGGTGATATCAGCAATACCGCATTAAAATATGCTCATTACGCATACGATATACTTGGAGCCGATGCAGTTACGGTAAATCCTTATATGGGATTTGATGCGGTTCGACCATTTCTCAGAAGCGATAAATGTGTATTCATACTTTGTTTAACATCCAATACATCAGCGCAGGATTTTCAGATGCTCGAGACCGACGGTGTTCCTTTGTATGAAAAGGTCGCCCTGTCTGCGAAAGAATGGGCGAAAGAAGGAGAGGTTGGTCTTGTAATGGGAGCAACACATCCCGAGGCGTTGAGGAAAATAAGGTCAATTGCCGGGGATATGCCGATACTTATTCCGGGAGTGGGGACACAGGGCGGAGACATTGAAACGGTTATAAAGGAGTGTGGGGCAGAACCCGGTTTGACAATTATCAACAGTTCCCGGGGAATACTGTATTCCTCACAAGGAGAGGATTATTCTATGGCGGCACGGTTGAGTTTATTAAACCTTCGTACTACCATTAACCATTTGAGAGAGTGAATTTGAAGTGAAAATATGTATTCTTGCAAGTGGGTCAGGCGGCAATTCAATATATGTCGAAAGCCGCGGCACCGCGCTTATAATTGATCAGGGTATTCCTCACAGGCAGTTACGGCAGCGTATGGCATTAAGAGGAATTGACGAGAAGAAAATTAAGGGTATTATCGTAACACATGAACATAACGATCATATCAGCGGTGTAGGGATAACCTCGAGGAAACTGGGGGTGCCTATTTATTCCACAGAAAAATCATTGAGAAAAATCGCTAGCAAATTGAATGGGAGCGAGCAAGTAATCCCGATCGAAGGAGGTGTCCTTTTTACCATCGATCCGATGGAAATATTGCCATTCAGTGTTTCACATGATGCCGAAGATCCTATTCAATTCTGTATTACATCGGGGCGAAAAAAAATTGCAGTCGCAACAGACCTTGGTTTTGTTTCGTTCCTTGTTGCAGAACGCCTCAAAGACTGCGATCTTGTGGTGATAGAGGCAAATTATGATGTTGAAATGCTGAAAAATGGTCCATATCCATGGGAGTTGAAGAAAAGAATTGAGAGCAAGAAAGGTCACCTGTCCAACCGTAATGCCGCCGAAACAGTTTTCAATTTAATGAAAAACGGTAAACCAAAGGTAATTCTTGCCCATCTTTCAGAGGAAAACAATCACCCTGATGTCGCCGAGAAAACGGTGTGTGAACTTTTTGAAAAATATGACAAAAAAATAGGATTCCTGTTAACCGCCTCACAAAATGAGCCAACGCCGGTCATAGAAATTTGAAAGCAAATCCTGATTATTCATGCTATAATTCGTTCGGGTTAAATTAGTTATCCTGTATGCTGTTTACGTACAATTATTTTTCTCTATGCTTTATTCTATAAAATTCAGTATGATAATTGACAAAAAAAATCAAAATCAATATATTTACGTAACGATTATAGAGGTAATTTTTTAAAGAAAAAGTAACCTTGTGAAAAAACATAAGAAAAAAATGAATATCCACTTTATTGATGGACAAGGAAGAAACAATCTATTATGAAAAGACCCGATAAAGATCATTATTATCTCAATATTGCCCGGGAGATTGCCAGTCGTTCTACCTGTCTGAGGCGGTGGTATGGCGCAGTAATTGTCAAAAACGATCAGATTATTTCGACCGGTTATGCGGGAGCTGCTCGTGGAGCGTTAAACTGTCTTGATTTAGGGGTCTGTCCCAGACAACAGGCGAAAATACCCCGTGGAGAAAGGTATGAACTCTGTAGAAGTGTACATGCCGAGATGAATGCGATTATTCATGCTGCACGGTCGGAAATGATTGGTTCAACACTCTATCTTGCAGGTATCGAGGCAAGCACAGGCACGATTGTTGAGGGAGCAAGACCATGTAGAATATGTACCAGATTGATAATAAATGCCGGTATTATGACGGTAAAGGTGCTGGATAAAAACGACGAAGTAAAAACGTTTAACGTATCGGATTTTATCAAGGATGAGGAACTTGATTTAAAGAAAGCCGAAGGATATTATACGGATAGAAACATGAATGAATCATAAAAGTATTGTATATAACCATGGATAATTGAGGCCTATTTTACTATAATAATCATATAATAGATATTATATAATCATCTGAATTGCAATAACATAAGCACAGTACTTCATAAATTATCTAAGGTGGATAAGGAAAATTTGGGAGATAGTGTGGTTGAAGTTGTTTCTGACATAACTGAAATGAGCAGGTTATGCCGTGAAAAGCGTAACAATGGAAAAATAATCGGTCTTGTTCCAACCATGGGCGCCCTGCATGAGGGTCATTTGAGCTTGATACGACATGCATTAGAAAAAGCGGATTATGTTGTGGTCAGCATATATGTAAATCCCACACAATTTGGCCCTGAGGAGGATTTAAAATTGTATCCGAGAGATATTGAGGGTGATATTCATAAGGTTGATGCACAGGGTGCACATGCAATCTTTGCTCCGGAAAGCGAAGCTATGTATCCCCCGGGATATTCAACGTTTGTAACTGTTGAGGGCTTAACCGAAGGTCTCTGCGGTCGTTCACGTCCCCATCATTTCAAGGGAGTGACTACGATTGTGATAAAATTATTTAGTATTATCAATCCTCATATTGCGGTATTCGGGCAAAAGGATGCTCAGCAGCTCGCTGTTATAAGAAAAATGGTACGAGATCTTAACATGGATATTGAAATTGATGCCGTTCCAACTGTACGTGAATCTGATGGGCTGGCAATGAGTTCCCGGAACTACTATTTGAACAGTGAAGAACGTGAACAGGCACCTGTTTTATATAAAAGTCTCATGGAGGCAAAAAAACTCGTTTCCACAGGTGTTATCAATGCAGCGCAGATCAAACGGAAGGTTTCTGAGGTAATAGAAGGTGCCGCGCTGGCAAAAATTGATTATATTGAGATAGTTGATATACATGATATGACACCGGTTGATACTGTTTCAGAGAGAGCCCTTCTTGCAATAGCGGTACGGTTTGGTGCGACACGAATTATTGATAATACTATAATTGAAGGAAGGGTTTAATAAAAATGCAGATTGAGACTCCATTTCAAGAAGCTATTCTTAAAAAGTATCCTGAACAGGTTGTAATCGTTCTTGCAAAGGAGAAATCAGGGCGGGTGAATCCGATAACCATTAGCTGGGTCATGATAACTTCTCATGTACCGCCGATGATGGCGGTTTCTGTGGGGGAAAATCGATATTCTCTTGGTGTTATCCGTGAGGCAGGTGAATTTGTCATTGCTTTCCCCTCCGGAGTGCAGGGGAAAGAGACGCTTTTTTTCGGTACAAAGACTGGCAGAAATACTGATAAACTCGATATCTCCGGTATTTCTACTGTTCCGGCAAAAAAGACAGATTGTCTTTTACTTGATGATGCGGTTGCTAATTTTGAATGTCGGTTGGTAGATGAATTTACTACGGGTGATCATGTGATATTTGTTGGTGAAGTTATTGCAGCACATGTTAACCCGGATTCGATTGAAAGGATTTACACGGTAGGGAAAGGGTATAAGATGTCCGGAATTTCGACAAAGAAATAATTCTAAAGGATTGATATTTATGAGAAGAATTATGTTAAAATCAAAGATTCACAATGCTGTGGTAACCAAGACAGAACTGACATATGTCGGCAGTATTACGATTGACAGTCAATTGATGAAAAAATCGAATATAATCGAAAATGAACGTGTACAGGTTGTTAATCTCAACAACGGCGCCCGTTTCGAGACTTATGTTATTAAGGGAGAAAAAGGAAAAGGAACGATAGGCCTCAACGGTCCTGCATCAAGACTCGGAGCTATAGGTGATGTAATCCATATCCTTTCTTATGCTACTATCAGTGAGGCGGAATTAAAAAATTACAAACCGATGATTATTGTTCTTAACGATAAGAACGAGATAATTCAGGAAAAGTAATGTATTGATCATAATATTTATGGAACAAATTTAATATTCATGAATATATAGTGTTAGAAACTACTTTTCTTTCTTGACAATCTATGATAATTAGTATTAATTATAGTTTAGATACATGCAATTCATAATTGGTATAAAAAGGGGAAGTGAATGCGTTCAGTTTTTTTACATATTCTATTGGTGATTATTTTAACAGGAATCGTATTTCCTGTGAATGCCCAACAGAATAAGTCCATAGAAAATAACACTATTTCTTCCGAAAAACCGTTTCTCAAAATCGGGAATCAGAATGCAAGTCTCAGAAGCATGAGTCTTCTTGATCCTGAACGTTTTACCATGAAACAGCAAACAATGATGAGTTATTCATCATCCGGAAATTATGGTCAATCCCTTCTGGGTATGTATATAAACACCATGGAATACCGGTTTAATATGCCGCTGACATTGAGACTGAAAATTGCATATCAGAACAACATGGGGAGTCTGTTGGGCAATCAGACTTCACAGGGAGTAAGACCTGGAGTTGAAACCGGAAATCTTTTTATACCCTCTTTCGATATGATTTATAAACCATGGGAAAATACTACCATAAGTTTTCATTACCGTGATTATCGAGGTATGTATCAAAACGGGTATGGTAACGGGTACGGAAATGGATTTGGATATTCTCCTTACAGATATCCATATTTTATGAGGTAATAATAACGGACGTTTATGATACGATTTTTTTTAAAGTGTTTTTTTTATTGGGGGATACATAGCTTAACCGTGTAATCCCTTTTTTATTTATAATTTTTCCTTCATAACATTACAACTCTATGATACGAAATTTCAAAATAACCGCATACATATCACTATCCATAATAGTTCTTTCATTTTTATCAATACTATTCCTTTTAAAATCGTCCGGAAATTCCGAAAAAATTGAAAAAAACGCTGTGAACGCGATTGATTCCGTCATACGGGTTGCGGTTCTCAACGGTTGCGGAAGAGAAGGGCTTGCATTACAATTTTCGCAGAAATTGAGAACGCTCGGATTTGATGTAGTCAATGGAAACGGAGGAAATGCAGATTCTTATGATTTTAACGTTTCGGTTGTCGTTGACTGCAAGGGTAACAAAAAACATGCGGAGGCAGTTGCAAAAGCACTCGGAATTAAGAATGTTCTGGATCAATATTCCGCAAACCTTTACACGATTGAGGATGTCATTGTTGTTCTAGGCCGCGACTGGGATTCATTAAAAATATCAGAGGAGGTAATAACCTATTGATATCGATCGATTCCTACAAAGTTGAAGAGAATGTTTCATGTATCATTGACCTTATAATGGAAATGAAAGGTGAAGAGATTGTTGTTCTTGATTTAAGGGGAATTTCCAGCGTATCTGATTTTTTTATCTTAACAACAGGCAATTCCAATGTTCATATTAAAGCCATTGCCAATGAAATACGCGAAAGGATGAAAAAGGAGAAAAAAGCCATACCATGGCATGCAGAGGGATATGAAGCACAGAAATGGATTCTCCTTGATTATGTCGATATTGTTGTCCATATTTTCGATTCCGAAACCCGTGCATATTATATGTTAGAAAAATTATGGGAAGATGCAAAATCCCAACAGGTTGAAACAAATTATTGAATATTTATACCTGTTGTAAACACTTAAGTGTAGTACACGATTTAAAACGGCAGTCAGTATTCATCCTCATGTGTTTTTACTTTTTAATTTTGACAATGTTTCACTTCATTGATAATTAATAACCGTTCACTGGCTGCTTCAAAAAATTTTATAAAAGAAAAATAATAATGAAAACTTTTTACCGTTTCTTTGAAACGTAAAGGAAAGTTATATATGAGTATTGTTATTATTGGATCTATTGCTTTTGATGATGTGGTAACGGATCATGGAAGTGTCAAGGATGCGCCGGGCGGATCAGCGCTGTATTTTTCTGCAGCCGCATCGATTTTTGCTCCCGTAAGCGTGGTAGGGGTGGTTGGCGATGATTTTCCGGATGAGGAACTGCAGTTTCTTAAAAAAAGAGGAGTAAATACCGAATGCCTTGAAATTGTCGAAGGCGGAAAAACATTCCGATGGGGCGCTCAGTACGAATTCGATATGAATAAACGGACCACCACGAATCTTGAACCGAACGTATTCAAAGATTTTCATCCGGTTCTTAATGAGGAATGCCGTAACGCCGATTATGTATTCCTGGGTAATATCGATCCGGAACTTCAAATGAAAGTTATCGAACAAATTGAATCGCCGCGATTCATAGGAGCGGACACCATAATATGTTATATCCAGGACAAGCCGGATATTTTAAAAGAAGTTTTACAAAAGGTAACCATGATAGTTATTAATGATGAGGAAGCTCTGTTACTCACGGGAAAACATAGCATTATTGCCGCTGCAAAAGCTCTTTTAAATTTCGGTCCCGAATATGTTATTGTAAAAAAAGGAGAACATGGTTCTGTTCTTGCCACAAAAAATGAGTTATTCATTGTTCCGGCATACCCGGTTGACACAATTATTGATCCGACAGGGGCAGGGGATTCGTATGCAGGTGCTATAATCGGTTATATTGCACAAAAGGATTCAATTGATCTTCAGACGATAAAAAATGCAATTGTTTATGGTGGGATTGTTGCTTCATTCACAGTCGAAGAATTTGGCCTTAACAGCTTGAAAAATTTAAATATATCTAATATTGAGAAACGGTTGGCCTTTTTCAGGTCAATGGTATCATTTTGAATACGAGGGGATACATGCCAGTTGAAACACTCAAATGGATAGATCAGGGACTCGTTATTATTGATCAGCGTCTGCTGCCATCTAAAGAAAAATATCTGCTTCTCAATTCCACAGAGGATGTATGTGCCGCTATCAGAACACTCGCAGTCAGGGGGGCACCTGCCATCGGTGTAGCCGCAGCGTATGGAGTTGTTCTTGCGGCGCTTGAAAAACCTGATGAAGAATATGTAAGGTCATCGATCAACAAACTGAAGGAAACACGTCCTACCGCGGTAAATCTTTTTCATGCCCTGAATATCATGGAAAAACACCTCGACGATGCTTTTGATTCAGATGATCCTGTCGCAGTGTTTCTTGAGGTTGCCGAGGGCATTCGTGAAAATGATTTACGTATATGCCGTGAACTTTCCGAACATGGGGCACGGCTTCTTTCCGATGGTGATACGGTGCTGACACACTGCAATGCAGGCGGACTTGCGACATCCGGTTACGGGACTGCAGTCGGGATCGTGTATGCGGCCAAGGAGGAAGGGAAACATATCGGTGTTTATGCCGATGAAACCCGCCCGTTATTCCAGGGAGGCCGTTTAACAGCATGGGAACTTGCCAAAAACGGTATTGAGGTTACCGTAATATGTGACAGTATGGCAGCAGAAGTGCTCCGTCAGGGCAAAATTAACCATGTTATCGTGGGAGCCGACAGGATAGCTGCAAACGGAGATTCTGCAAATAAAATTGGGACATATGGAATATCTATTGCCGCCCGAGAACATGGTGTTCCTTTTTATGTTGCGGCTCCGCTCACAAGTTTTGATTTTTCTTTGAAATCCGGCAATGAAATCCCTATTGAAGAGCGTGACTCAATTGAAATTTACCGCGCATGGGGTTTAACATCCGCTCCGGACAGGGTGTCGTTTTATAATCCCGCGTTTGATGTTACTCCCGCTCAGAATATTGCAGCAATAATTTCTGAAAAAGGTATTGCCCGACCACCTTTTGATCCTGTTCTTGAATCATGGCGGATTGACAGTTGCCATGAAAAGATACTATAATAAAACACAGATTAATATAAATAACCACTTAGGAGGGCGGTGAAAAAGCCTTTTTCGCCGCCCTCTTAGAAAGTTTAACGTCAAAGATTCAATATTTGGAATAATTGTATAAGTGTACTATTCTTTATTTTCTCAAGTATTATTTTTGTTCTTTTATAAGGTTTTTATGTAATCCAAAATAGTTTTCTTTTAACGCATTTCATTCTTCGTTGAAAGAGATCGGTTGTAACTACAAGGAACATGATTGAGTAATCAAAATTCTGTATCCACCCGTAGTTATCTATTGTTTCATTATATAGTTGTTATTTATAAGATTATGTCGTATTATATGCATAAACGTAATGAAGTAGGTTACGAGTATGATTTCCATAGGTACATCGGGATTCAGTTTCAAAGACTGGAAGGGAGTTTTTTATCCTGAGGGCACACGTGCCGGTGATTATCTTTCCTATTACAAGGATTATTTTAATACAGTGGAGATAAATTCCACCTATTATGCCATTCCCAGGCCGTCCGTTTTTGAAAATATGCTGGACAAAACTCCCGATGATTTTGAATTTATGGTTAAGGCAAATAATGCCACTACCCATGAAAATGCAGACAGTGATGTGGCACAAGCATTCAAAGAATCCTTGCTGCCTTTGAAAGAATCCGGAAGACTTTCAGGAATTCTTGCCCAGTTCCCCTGGCGTTTCAGAAATAATGAAAAGAACCGCATATATATTTCGGAGCTTGGTCAACGATACACGGGAACACCTTTATTCACCGAGTTCCGACATAACAGTTGGAACCGTGAAGAGATCCATGATTTTTTAAAACGCCTTGGATTGTATTTTGTATCGGTCGATGAACCGCAAATGGGTGACATGATGCCGCCTGTTGCCGTTGCCACGGGTGATCTGGCATATATTCGGTTTCATGGCAGAAACAAAAAGACATGGTGGGGAACATCGGGTGACCGTTATGATTATGATTATTCCGATGAAGAACTTGAAGAATGGATTGAGAAAGTTGAACAGCTTGAAAAAACGGTTTGGAAAATATATGCCTTCTTTAATAACTGTCATCAGGGTTATGCAGTGAGGAATGCCTTACAATTTAAGGACTTGCTCAGAAAAAAAGGGAAAAAGGTATGAACATAAAACTGCCGGATTATCATATACACACAACACTCTGCAATCATGCGTATGGAGCAATGGAAGAGTATGTCGAACATGCCATCGGGATTGGCCTTGAAGAAATTGGATTTGCCGAGCACATGCCGGTGATGCCTGAGCCCCATCTTTGCATGAGTTATGATGATCTCCCGCACTATATAAAACGGGTTAAAGAACTTCGTAAACGGTACCGTAATAAAATAACCATCAGGCTGGGAGCCGAAATAGATATGGATAGCAATCGTCTTGATGAAATCGAAACCATTATCAAAACATATGATTTTGATTATGTGATTGGTTCTATTCATTATCTCGATGACTGGCCGTTTGATCAAAAACAATATAAAGACAGGTTTGAAAAAGGTAATTTAGACGAGATCTATGAACGGTTCTTTGAAACTATCATACAAGCGGCAAAAACAGGTTTATACGATATTGCCGGACATATTGATAACCTGAAACGCATGGGATATAGACCCCCGGGCGGTATGACCGATTATTACGAAAAAGTCGCCTCGGTTATAAAAGATATGGATGCAGCGGTAGAACTCAATACAAGCGGCTATGATTATCCCGCTGAAGAAGCGTATCCGTCAACAGCGTTTCTGACTGTATTCAATCGCTATAATATTCCTGTTACTGTCGGCTCAGATGCCCACCGGCCTGAACATGTCGGCAGGCATTTCGATAAAGCTTATGCGGTTCTGAAAGAAGCCGGTTATGATGCCATTGCGCATTTTGAGGGGAGAAAGAGGATGTTGAAACCTCTCCTATAGAAAACATTCACCATGCAACTATCAGCTACAAGCCGGGGCTCGTGAAAAGGCTTTTTTCAACGCCCTCTTAGAGCTTACGAGCAATAAAGAACAACAATGAAAAAAACAACCGCTTTTATATATGCACTGATTTCGGGATTAATCCTCGCAGGTGCCTATCCGCCGTTCGGATTAGGATTTCTGGCTTATTTTTGCCTTGTCCCGATGTTATATATTGCTGTCTCCTTGAAACCCGGAAAGGTTTTTTGGCTTTCATTTTTATCCGGGTTATTGTTTCATGTATGTACCGTGTCATGGATGCGTTATATTACATGGGTTGGTATGATAGCTGCAATAATCTGCCTGGCGCTGTTTTATTCGCTGCCGTTTTTTTTACAAGTCTTGTCAGTGAAATTTTCCCACGGCGTGGGATATTTATTTTTCCTTTTGCGGTAGCAGGAATCGAGTGGGCAAGGTCTTTTGATTTAATCGCGTTTCCCTGGATGATATTAGGGAATTCTCAGACATATTATCCGTGGCTAATCCAGTTTGCTGATATTACAAGCGCTTTTGGAGTATCATGGTGGATTGCAATGATAAATATTGCAATCTTTTTCCTGATAAAGCGAAGAACGTCTGTTCGGTGGATTTTTCTGTCGCTGCTTTTTATACTTCCACTGTTGTATTCGTGGATAGTAATGAGAACACCTGCCGAAAACAGCGGTAAGATAAATGTTGCGTTAATCCAGGGTAACGTTTCTCCTGATGAAAAATGGGATTATGAAAAAGAATTCTGGAATATGAACCTGTATCAAACGATGACTATCGAGGCAATGTCATGTAAGCCTGACATCGTTATATGGCCTGAAACTGCGATACCGGTTTATCTGAACAAAAACCTCAGATATCGCCGTATCCTTCATTCGCTTGTTGATTCCATAGGTGTTCCGGTTCTCACCGGTATGCCTGCTGTAGATTATGAAAATGATATGAAATGGAATTCTGCAGGTTTTTTCCAGCCCGGTGATGAGGAAATCCAGCGTTATAACAAGATTCACCTGGTTCCTTTCGGTGAAGCGATTCCGTTTGATGACTATTTTCCTTCACTGAGAGAATTACATCTCGGGCAGGCGAACTGGGACAAGGGAAAAGAGATAGTCATATTCAAGTCTCCCGTGATTCCGCCTTTTAATGTAGTAATATGCTTTGAATCCATTTTCCCCGACCTGGTGAGAAAGTTCGTTGTAAAAGGGGCGCAGTTTATTACCGTTATTACAAATGATGTATGGTTCGGACCACATTCATCACCGATTCAGCATGCTATGATAGCAGTGCTCCGAGCTATCGAATTTCACCGGCCGGTTGTGAGATGTGCAAATACCGGAATTACCATGATTATTGATCAGTATGGAAGAGTGGTAGGTAAAACCGGCACATTTGAGAGAACAATTTTAACCGGAACAATTACTCCCGGCACAAAGCAAACTTTTTATTTAAAATACGGTAATGTTTTCAGCATACTCTGTTTATGTATCACATGCGGTATACTTATAGTGTATTCTTTTCTTAAATTCATAAAACCCAAGAGGACTGTATGAGGGTAGTAAAAATAATAATTGTTTTGTTTTTTCTATGTATTGAAACAACTCTATACGCGGAAGATTACCCTGATTGGGAAGGATATCCTCCCATGTTCTCGTTGGTCGATGTAATTGAATTCAAAGGATTAATCTATGGTGTCTGCGAGTGTGGAATGGTCTGTTATAATCCCGGAACCGAAGAATGGAAATTATTTTATAAAAATAAAGGTCTTGAGGCAAATAATGTCCTCTCGATAGGTTCAACATCACAGGAGATTTTTGTAGGATTTGAATACGACGGGTTGATGCGTTTCGATCCTGAGACAGAACAGTTTGATCCGGTTCTTTTTCCGGAATATGTTGATAAGGAAGATGTATTAAAGACACTGGCGGTAAACGACATCTATGCCTTGAATGACAGTATACTGTATATCGGTCATGAAAAGGGAGTGGACAGGCTTAATTTATATACCGAGGAAATTCGTACCTACTCAAAACTTTCTCCGGATATACAGGAAGATACCCCTGTTACGGAAGTTAAAATATTCAAGGGAAAGCTGTGGGCATGCACGTCGGAAGGGCTTGCATGGGCGGATGTGGATAATCCGAACCTTGAATTCGAGGAAAACTGGGAATCGGTGAAATTTCATAACGGTGTAAGCTGCATCATTCATTATGTCGATGAAGATGAAGATATAATATTTGTCGGAACAGAGAGTAATGGCATATTTACGTTAGATATTGAAACCAAAGAAACTGAGAGTATTTCTGAGAAAATTGAAGTGTATAGTTTCTCGGATTCATTTGGAACATGCTATGCTGCTTCCAATACAGGATTATTTAAAAAATTTTTAAATAAATTTTATCTCTTTGATAACACATTTTTATCGTTGAAGGCGTTATCCCCGGAATTAGATAATAAAATGTGGGTTGCTACTTCCGATGATGGATTGCAGTGTTTTACTAATTCCAGATATCAGGAAATTCCCCCCATACATGGACCGAGGAGCAGTACATTTAGAAAAATCGACATCACGGAAGATAACGTTGTGTGGGCAGCAACCTCATGGCGTGATGACGGAGGAAGTGTCCAGAGATTTCATGATGATATATGGATAAGCTATCATGAAGAAGATGGTCTTCCGAGTATTGAAAATTCAGTCATAACAAATTCAATTTTTGTTGATACCACTGGTATTATCTGGGGAGCCACATGGGGGAGAGGAGTGTATGTACATGATGACAATGGTACGCCCGGTAAAGAAGATGATATAATCACATCTGTTGATTCGCAAGCAAACATACTACTGCCGTATGATGATAAACGTTTTGTTGTTTGCCCCGATATAACCGGAGATGCATCAGGAAATATATGGATTGCCGGATGGAATAAAGGTGTTTATGTTCTTGAGGGTAAGCTGCCTGTCAGAGATTATCGATATCATCATTTTTCATTTGATACCAGTGGTACAGTCCATAATGTACGAAGAGTTTTTATTGATGATGAAGGATGGGTATGGCTCGGTACATGGGATACGGGTGTTATTGGCATGTTTATCGGTGATGATCCCTATGATACTTCAGATGATGATATTACATTCATCTACCCATCTGATGGCCTTCTCAGTAACCGCATAGAAGCTATCCATACGGATATTGAAGGCTTTATATGGATAGGTACCGATGGCGGACTGAACCGTATTACAAAACTTCCGAATAACGAACTGGAAATTGAGGATATGAATCATCTTTTTGGAGAGGAGACCGTTGAGGTTAACAGCATAGAAGTGGACAGGTTCAATAATAAGTGGCTCGGCACATCAAAGGGGCTGGTAAAACTTAATTCTGATAATCAACTTCAGCAGATCTATACGACCGAAAACAGCGGAATATTCTTTAAAAACAACATATTATCCTTAAAGTATGATGATAATCGTGATATTCTCTGGATCGGAACAGATACGGGTTTGAACAAATTCTATGCCTTGAAAAAAGATTCCGGTGATTCCGGTGAGATGGTTTATGTTTATCCCAATCCCTTTGAGATCTGGGGATATAATTCCAGAGCTGTTTTCACCAATCTGAAACCGTTTAAACCCGTCCGGATTTACAATTTTAACGGGGAACTGGTAAACGAAATCATTTCGGACGATAGTAATGAATCTTCAACAGCGGTCTGGAACGGGAATAATTTTAAAGGCGAGTTTGTAGGTTCGGGAGTATATTTCTTTACCGGAACAGACAGTAACGGACATGTATTCAGAAAAAAAATGGTAGTTATAAGGAGATAGTCTGTGTTTGCGCACCTGAGCCGTCTTTTCAAACACTCTGTTGTATATGGAATGTCCGAGACGATATCACGCGGGACCGGATTTATTCTCATGTTCATATATGTCAGAATCATTTCGTATTCCGAGATTGGAATACGGTCTTCGTTTTATTTTGCTTCTGCTTTTTTAGCACTTTTTTATACGTTCGGATTGGATAATGCATTCCTGCGTTACTTTCTGGATGAGGATTATAAAAACAGAAAAGGGACATTGTTTTCTTCGGCTATTTATTTTACGATACTAACCGGCTTGATTTTTATGATCGTTCCAATAGTGTGGGGAAATACAGTATCAAATTTAATAACTGACAGTGAATACTACATTTATATTACCAGACTTCTCTTCATAATACTTATCCTTGATTCGATAGTAATTTATCCATCACTTGTTTTAAGAGCGGAAAACAGGTTTTTATATTATTTATTCATATCCTTCTCACGATTCTTTCTTTTCATTCTGCTTAACCTCGTAATGGTATGGTATTTTAAACGTGGTGTCAGGGGGATATTCGAAGCAAACCTCATGGTGGTTTTTATTATTTTTCTCCTCCTCCTGCCAGTTTACAGGAAGTATTTTTCCGGCCGAATATCTTTCCCAATTATGAAAAAAATGCTCTTGTTTGGTGTTCCAACTATATTCACGATTCTTGCAATGCGTATTATCGATTTTTCCGATCGTAGGATTATCCTTTATTTTCTCGGGGAATCCCAGGTTGGAAAGTATACGGTAGCTTACAATCTTGGAATGGTAGGGATAATGGTGTTTGTAAACTCGTTCAGAACAGCCTGGCAGCCGTTTTTTTTGTCGCTTAAATCAAATTCTGAATCAAAAATTGTATTTTCAAGAGTAGCAACATATTATGCAATCATTATATGCATGGTATTTTTAGGTCTGGTCCTTTTTCGAGACGAAATCCTTCATATCTACGATCCCAATATTTCGATTGGTCTATCTGCTATCATTCCCTTTGTAGCTGTTTCATATATCCTGTACGGTTTTTATATTATTATGTTGCCCGGAGTATTCATCCGTGAGAAGACAAAGTATCTGCCGCTCGCAACTTTCGCCGGTGCTTTTGTAAATATTGCTTTGAATATCCTGTTTATACCAAGATATGGTATTATCGGAGCTGCTTATGCAACGGTTATTTCTTATATTGTCATGGTGGTAATTTTATACGTTATTTCGAGGTACATTTATCTGGTGAAATATGAGATAGGGCGTATCATGGGAGTTTTCATTTTTACTGTGGTACCGATAATTATTTCCCTTGTGTATCTGCCGGATTCTCTCATATGGAAATTACTATATAATTGTTTTCTGTGCCTCATCCCGCCGGCAGTATATATTTTCAGCAGTTTCCTCAGTACAGATGAAAAAGTGTATATTCGTCAGAAATTGAAACAATGCATATCAGGAAAGTTTCTCTGTAATATATAACTATGAAGAACAAAATATGTTTGATAACGGTGAATAAATGTAATATATAATACAAAGTATACACATAATAAATTTACCTTCCATTTACAGTATCTGTGGGAGAGACTTATTTTTGAATTCAATTAACTTTTCGAAGCGGTTTTCGAGTTCAATATCCGGCAATCAACGTTCATTTTAAAAGATACAAAACTGACTGCTGAAATTCTTTTCTGAAGTAATCGTATCAATGTATTTTTTTCATAAACTTTTTATCATAAGAAAGGAAGCCATGAGATATTATTTTTTTATTGGGATATCATTAACTCTGGCTTTAACAGTTTTTTTTTCCTGTGCGAGTATAAAATCCATGAAGACTGAAAAAAAATCACCATCAGTATTACTGTCTCCGATTGCTCCATACACGAAAGTAACTCTTGACAACGGCCTGGATGTTATTGTTAAAGAGGTTCATTCCGCACCGATTGTTGCCGTCTATCTCTGGTGTAAAACAGGGAGTGTAAATGAGACGGATTATGAGCATGGTATTTCCCATTTCTATGAGCACATGTTTTTTAAAGGCACGGAAAAACGCGGAGTAGGTGAAATTGACCGTGCAATAAAGAGTCTTGGCGGTTATAACAACGCTTTTACCTCGAAGGAGTACACTGCATATTATGTAGTGTTACCATCTGAAAATTTCACTCTTGCGGCCGATGTTCTGATTGATGCAATACGAAACTCAAGTTTCCTGCATGAAGAAATACAGAAAGAACTTGGGGTTATCAAGGAAGAAATCAACCGTAAAGAAGATGATCCCATAGGAAAGCTGTATGAAGAAATCTTTAACATCATGTTTCCCGGAACACCATATTCACATCCGGTATTAGGAACAAAAACGAGCATATCCAAATTAACAAAAAAAGATTTTAAAAACTATTTGTCAAAATTTTATGTGCCAAACAATATAACCGCAGTGGTTATAGGAGATGTAAAAAACCGTGATGTAATCAGGGAATTCGAAAAGCTTACCGGTGACTGGAAACCGAACGAAAACGTTCAGGGGCTTTTCCCGGAGTTTGAGGTTACGAAACGAAAAGGTATAAAAGGATTTACACTGGAAAAAGATGTTAATATGTCCTATGTTTTAATGGCATTTCAAACTTCGGGTCTGGCGGATGAAAGGGAAAATGCCACTCTGGATATTGTTAGTTCGCTTTTCGGTGAGGGGAGAAGTTCACGATTATATAAACGTCTCATAGAAAAAGATCAGATAGCTTCATCGGTTCAGGCATTTATATACCCGCTCACGAGGTCAGGCATGTTTATTATTTATGGTACGGTGGATCGTGGTAATGTACAGAAATTTAAACATACGATTGTTGAGGAGATTGAAAAACTCAGAAACGAACCTCCTTCTCCGGAAGAACTCTTAAAAGTAAAAACAATGCTCAAAGCCGATTTCCAATTTTCTAACGAAACAAATTCCGATATAGCTCAAACACTCGGACACTATAACACGGTCGGTATTCTGGAACGTGCCACAGAATATGAAAAGATCATTGATACAGTAACTATAGAAGAAATAAACAAATATGTTATCAAGGTTCTCGATCCCGGCTCGTACTCGATTGGTGTAATAAACCAGCGTATTCCAACCGAAAGGGAGGTGCGTGGTGAATAATTTTATTGTGATTGTCGGATTGATTGGAACAATTTTCAATACTGTATCTCTTTCGGAGGCCCTGGCAGTGAATAGAACAGAATTATCAAATGGACTTGTAATCATTACCAAACCGGTTACAACAAACAGCATAGTATCGGTAGTCGTTTCAATGAAAATGGGAAGTCTGTATGAGAGTGATGAAAATGCAGGATTATGCACTCTTATGCAAGATACCCTTATGAAAGGCACTGAAAATCGCACATCAGAACAGATCGCCCTTGAACTTGAAAGCATGGGCACCCGTTTATCAACAACTTCCAATCGAGAATACGGAACGGTTGAGATTCATTCCACCATGGAGAGTCTTTACAAAAGTCTGGATATTTTATATGACCTGTTACTCAATGCCACTTTTCCGGAAGATGCTCTGGAACTTCAGAAGCGTCTCCAGATAAGGAATATTTTGACAAGGGATGATGTGCCGTTATATCGTGCGATTGATCTCATGGTTGAAGTTCATTATGGGAAACATCCTTTTCATAAGCCGAGAATGGGATACCCGGAAACGATAAAAACATTATCACGGGAAGATGTACGAACGATGTACAAAAACATATTCGTACCTGATAATATGGTTATAACAGCCGTGGGAAATTTCGACGAAAAACGTTTTATAAAAGATTTTACTGACCATCTCGGTTCGCTTTCAGAATCAAGAAAACCGGGCACGGCAGATTATAAAAAAGTTGATTTTCATGAACTGTCATCTCCGGTGGAAAAAACAGAAACCCGTGAAACTGCAGCGAGTTGGTTTTCACTTGGGTGGCCGGCTCCCGCATTACATGATAAGGATTATTTTGCAATGGAGGTGCTGGATGCCATAACAGGCGGTTCCATGAACTCCAGATTGTTTATTGCCATAAGAGAAAAGCGTGGGCTCGCTTATCAGGTTTCTTCTTTTTATAATGCACGGGTTGAATCAGGAATATATGTTGCCTACATCGGAACCAAACCGGCCACATACAGTGAAGCTAAAAAAGTACTTATCGAGGAAGTACGCCGGATGGGTATGGAAACACCCACACCAGAAGAAACCAAACTTGCAAAAAGCTTTCTGAGAGGAATGAATATTATGAGCCAGGAATCAAATTCCGGGCAGGCTTCCCAGTGTGGTTACTATGAATTATTCGGGCTTGGTTATGATTTTGTTAACAGCTATAATGAAAAAATTGACACTATAACAGCTTCTGATATTCTGCGGGTCGGTAAGAGGTATTTTTCCGAAAATTATTCTTTGGGTGGTGTACTGGCAAAATAGAAATCGGATGTAAGTTAATTATATTCAAAATAGATAATATACGTATCGAATTACTGCAGAAAATTACGAATCCGGATTATCTTCCGTTTTTTCACTGCTGAAAACGCTCAGTACTCTGATTCGTACACTACGATGTGCAAATCGTCATGCGAACTTCGTAATATGGCCTCTGCGCAACCTGGCGGTGAACTATGGAAATATTCTTATATTATAGTAAAAGCCTGAAAAAATTGATAGCATATAACAAAATTTGTTGACAAAGCATATAATTTTCTTATCATAATTATATAAATTAATCCTCGAACAAAACATCGCCGGTAACAATAAAAATCTGGATTTTTAATTCCCGGTCAACTATTTTAAAACTGTCAACGAATCAGAATAACATATTTATAAAGCTGATGCGAAAGTTTGGTTTAATCATTAAAACTTGGTAAATATTACGAATGTATACCTGATAACATATTTATTTATTAAAGGATAAAATGCCGGGAGGTTCAATTGAAACGTCTGAAAATTGGTGTTCTTGCTTCAGGGGGAGGAACGAACCTTCAAAGTATTATTGATAAGTCTCTTGATGGTTCACTCGATGGTGATATCGTGGTTGTGATATCAAACAATTCTAAAGCAGGAGCCCTGGAAAGGGCATCCAATCATAAGATAGACGCTTTGCATATAAGTGCTGCAACAGAAGGTTCGGCAGAGGGAGTTGACAGAAGAATTGTCGAGGAAATGGATTCAAGGGAGGTTGATATTATCGTACTTGCCGGATACATGAAAAAGATCGGCCAGCATCTTCTTGATGCTTACAAGGGAAAGATAGTGAATATTCATCCGGCGCTTCTTCCGAAATTTGGCGGTACAGGGATGTATGGAATGCATGTGCATGAAGCGGTAATCGCTTCGGGAGAAAAAGAAAGCGGACCTTCAATACACTATGTTGACAGCAAATATGACCATGGGCAGATAATTGCGCAGGTGAAAGTTCCGGTATATCCGGAAGATACGCCAGATGAACTTCAGAAACGTGTTCTCGCGCAAGAACACGATTTATTACCAAGAGTAATTCAAAAAATTGCAGAAGAATGGGAGTCTTGATGGAAAGAACATGGGCAAAATTAACAGATCAAATTATTGAGAAAGCACTTGAAGAAGATTTAGGAACAGGTGATTTGACAACAAATTCCATCGTACCTTCCAGACTTGTTTGCACTGCTTTTCTTTTTACAAAAACCCCTGGTATTATTGCGGGAATAGATGTAGCGAAGAAAGTATTCCACAAAGTTGATTCAAAACTTGAATTCATTTCGTGCTGCAAAGATGGCGATACTATTACCCAGGGGCAAAAGATTTCGGAGATAACCGGTTCAGCGGCATCAATTTTAAAAGGGGAAAGAACAGCTCTTAATTTTCTCGGCCGAATGTCCGGCATAGCGACAAAAACTGCAGAATTTAGTAAACTTATTGAGGGCTCCCATGCAAAGATACTCGACACACGGAAAACCATACCAACAATGAGACATCTGGATAAATATTCCGTACGAGTAGGTGGCGGGTCAAATCATCGGTTTGGCTTGTTCGATATGGTATTGATTAAGGATAATCATATAGCTATCGCCGGAGGTATCCGTATCGCCGTTGAAAAAGTACTATCTTCATTGAAAAAAAAGGAAAAGATAAAGATTGAGGTTGAATGCAAATCATACGATGAAGTTCTGGAAGCTATCTATACACAAATTGATATTATTATGCTGGACAATATGGATATTGCCGAGATTGAAAAATCGGTAAAAGCCATCAGAGATGCTTCCATGGCAAGTGGGAAAACAATCCGGATAGAGGTTTCAGGAAATATACATAAAGACAATATTAGAGAAATTGCAGAAAAGGGTGTGGATTATATTTCAATCGGTTCGTTAACTCATTCGGTTGTTAATCATGATTTTACTCTTCTGTTCAATGAATTATAAATAATTAAAAAACATGCCAATAAAACCGTTTTGCAATAGTAATAAATCGCATCAATGTAAAAAAATTATTTTTATTAAAAATAGTAAAGTTCTATGGTTACATCTCGAATCAATTGATTCTACCATGGATTATGCAATGAAAATAATCCACAATGGGATTGAGCCATGGACAGTTATTAGTGCTGATGAACAATCTTCGGGAAGAGGTACTCATGGCCGGACATGGTATTCACCAGCCGGAAAGGGTTTCTGGATGTCGGTGATTTTACCTCCGCCGCAAAAAGCCGGGTATCTCGATAATTTATCGGTATTTGCCGCTCAGGCACTGGTACGGAGTTTTCGGGAATTTACCGATATAGAATTTGTGATAAAACCTCCAAATGATGTTATTACTCGAGGACGTAAGATAGCAGGTATTCTTTTTGAGTCTGTTTCGTGCGGTCAGGATGTTTCTTCTGTAATTTTAGGGATGGGCGTTAATTTGAGACAATCTGTCAGGGATTTTGAGTGTGAAGGATTGAATGAAGCCACATCTTTTCGGATTGAAACAGGTGATGTTCCGGAAACAGAACGATTTTTGAAAACGTTTCTCTGTCACTTTAAGCCATTGTATGATACGTCTGTTCTGAAAATCCGGAAGCAGTAATGCATCAGGGAAAAATGATAATCTATTGTGATAGCTCTTTTTGACAGTGGGACCTCACGGCTGCATTTTTCATGGTGGGATGGTACGGATCTCAAGGGTGTAACACATGTTATATATCCCGAATCTTTTGATTTATTACAACCTATCGTTACGAATCTTCTGAGAGAAACCATTCCTCATACGGTTATAGTCAGTTCGGTTTCCTCGATGTGGAGAAAACCGCTGTTTGAAGCTATTGAAAATACCGTTCCGGGTAAACTGCATATCGTCAGTTCGGCTTCGGATTTACATGTGAACGTTTATTATGATGAACCCGAAACGTACGGTATCGACCGCGCGCTGGCAGACTATGCGGCTTACCGGATATTTCAAGATTCATGTGTCGTTGTTGATGCCGGAACCGGTGTAACTGTTGATGCAATTGCACATGACGGGTCAGTCATTGGTGGATATATATTCCCCGGCCGTACAATGATGTCGGATACAATTTCAGTAAAAACCGGGTTGCCAGGTGTCACATTTGATAATGAATTTGAGGGAATAGGGAACAGTACGGATAAGAGTATAAAACTCGGGCTTACAATTGGTTTTTCTGCCGCAGTAAACAGTTTGATTTCAAGGGCTGTGGATGCTGTCAAATGTGATAACAGAATTATTATAACCGGCGGTGATGCCGAATATGTAATACAATCTCTTGATTATCAGGTTAACCATAAGCCCCATATTGTCCTGGAAGCATTAGGTCTTGTTGCTAATAGTTTACCTGGGCACATTTGACCGGGTTTATACAGCCGGGTGTACTTGCAACTCAGGAGTAATAATTAAAAACTGAGAGGTATATTTTAACGGGGAATCGGTTGTGAAAGATACAATACGTGTAATCGGATTAAAATTTTCTGCCAAACACGGGGTTTTACCGGAAGAAAAGAAATTGCTTCAGCCTTTTGAGGTTGATGTTGAGATACGGTGTGATCTCTCGGTTCCTGCTGAAACTGATCGTATCGAGGATACGGTAAACTATTCTCTCATCGTATCCCGGGTTCAGGAAGTCATGAACGGAGATCACTGTTCCCTTATCGAAAAACTTGCAGGTAAAATTAGTGATAATGTATGTGCTCTTTTAGACGAAGGTGAAGTGATAGTCAGGGTTCGAAAACCAAGAGCGCCAATCGGACTTCAGTTTGATACGGTTGAGGTTGAACTCAAACGAACGGTATAATGATACAACATGCTTTTCTTGGCCTTGGATCAAATACAGGGGAACGATTTACACATATACAAGATGCAGTAAAACGACTTAACAGCCGCCCGGAAATAAAGGTAATAAAAGTATCCCCTGTATATGAAACCGCTCCTGTGGGGGGGGCCTGACCAGCCGGATTTTTTGAATGCGGCAGTTGAGATTGAGACAACATTAAGCGAAATAGACCTGCTCAATGCATGCCTTGATGTCGAAAACGATATGGGGCGAGTCAGAAAGGAAAGATGGGGACAAAGGAATATTGATATTGACATTTTGTTCTATAATCGTTTAATAATGGAAAGTGAGGTTTTGACTATCCCTCATCCGTTCATGCATACGAGAGGATTTGTTCTTCAGCCGCTTTCTGATATTGCTCCTGATTTCATTCATCCTGTACTTGGAAAGACCGTAGATGAATTGAAGAACAGAGTTAGTCTTTCAGGTATGAAACGTATGGATGATATTCATCTTGACTTATGAATGGTATGAAAGTGATGAAAAAGACTTAGTCACCAGACTTCTAAATGATATTGGATGAAGTGAATGGATTATAAAGACAACGACGAAAATAAACTGCAATGCCCGTATAATTATATGATTGTCGAGGGCGTTATAGGCGTAGGCAAAACGAGCTTATGCCGGCTGTTAACGGAATCTCTGGGTGGAATGTGTTTACTTGAGGATTTTGAATCAAACCCGTTTATCAGAGATTTTTACCGTGCACCGGAGAAAAATGCATTTAAAACACAGCTTTTTTATCTTATTTCCCGTTTCAAACAGCATCTGGAAATGCCTTTACCAGACCTTTTCAATTCGCCTCTGATTGTTGATTATATGTTCCAGAAAGACAGGATATTCGCTACCGTTAATCTTGATGATAAAGAATTTGAGCTTTATAATACGTTATGGGATGTCCTTGAACCCAGGATAAAACCTCCGGATCTCATCATCTATTTACAAGCTTCCACAGACAGACTTATGAAGCGTATTATGAAAAGGGGGCGGGATTATGAGAAGAATATCTCACGTGAGTATCTGGAAGCTTTGAATACTGCATATGACGATTTTATTTTCCATTATCCCATGGCTCCTGTGTTTATTGTGAACACCGATGAAATTGATTTTGTGGAAAACATAGAGCATTTCGATGATTTAGTGGAAAAAATTATTGAACACCATTCTGGTATAAAATTCTATAATCCAATATCTTACAGGTAGATAATGAATAAGAAACAAATGACAGTAAATGATTTCAGACGCATGAAAGAGGAGGGAGTGCGTATCACAGCGCTGACTGCTTATGATGCATTATTCGCCGCTATTCTGGACGAGGCGGGAATTGATCTTATTCTGGTAGGCGATTCGCTCGGTAATGTTTTTCAGGGCCGTGAAACGACACTTCCGGTAACCGTGGAAGATATGATATATCACGGTGAAATAGTTGCGAGATCGGTATCGAGAAGTTTCGTTGTTGTTGATATGCCTTTCATGAGCTACCAGGTGAGTACGGAAGATGCGGTCAGGAATTCGGGTATGGTGATGAAAAAGACCGGCTGTCAGGCGGTGAAACTCGAGGGTGGCAGAGCGATAAAGGATATAATAAAAAGTCTCGTGGACATCGGCATCCCCGTGCTTGGTCATATCGGATTAACTCCCCAATCGGTCAATGTTTTCGGTGGATATGGTATTCAGGGAAGAAACAACCGGCAAAAGATAATCGATGATGCTCTAACTGTCGAGGAATCGGGCGCTTTTGCCGTTGTTATGGAGAAGATACCGGACTCGCTTGCAAAAGAGATAACTGAGAAGCTTGCAATTCCGACAATCGGTATAGGAGCAGGACCTCATTGTGACGGCCAGATACTTGTTACCGAGGATGTACTCGGATTATTCAGGAAGTTTAAACCAAAGTTTGTAAGAAGATACGCCGAACTCGCCGATTCTGCGCTTGAAGGGCTTTCAAAGTATATCGATGATGTAAGAAAAGGGACGTTCCCTTCTGATAAAGAAAGTTATGAATAATTTCTTTGTTTCATTATAATACTCCATTTACATACTCATCCATGGTTCATCGTTTACAAACACTGTTCATTCATTGAAAATAGTATCATTATTACGATGTAACGAAAAGGAATTGTGATGAAATACCTGAACTATCATGAAAAACTCGAAAAATGCTACTCCGCAGTTATAATGGATGTCATGGACCAGATGAATATTCGCGTTCAATGCATGGATCCTTCAATCAAGCCGCTTGTCCCCTCGATGAGGGCGTGGGGGGAAGCCGTAACCGCATACTTTGAAACGGTGACGGATGTTCCTGAAAAGCCGTTTCAAATGGAGATGGAAGTACTCGATGATATTCGTGAAGGACAGGTTATTGTCAGTCAGTGCAATACCAGCGAATTATCCGCAGCATGGGGTGGATTGCTATCCAATGCAGCAGTTGGACATAAGGCGAGCGGCGTTATTACCGATGGCGGCGCACGCGACTATAACGAGGTGGTGAAACTCAACTTCCCGACATTTTGCAGGGGACTTACTCCGTACGATTCACTGGGACGAATGGATGTTGTTGACCGCGATATTACCATTGTCTGCGGGGGAATCAGTGTTTCTCCCGGCGACCTGGTTTATGCCGATGTAGATGGTGTTGTTGTGGTCCCGCAGGAAATTGCCCGTGAAGTTATCGGCAGGGCCTGGGAAAAAGTGCAGGGAGAAAGCAAGGTTCGCGAGGAATTACGTTCAGGTGCAAGTGTGGTTAAAACGTTTGAAAAATACGGTATCCTTTAAAAAGCGTGGTGGAAAACCAATAACTTCCGGGTAATGTACCTCTACTTACAGTGGTTTTTCACAGCCCTCTTGGAAGGAATATCGAACAACAGTAATTACGGAGAATTCCATATCAATGAAAATAAACAAACCCCTGCTTATGATCCCGGGACCTATGGATGTTCCGGATGAAGTTTTGAGAAGGTGTGGGCACCAGGTTTTCCCGCATTATGATGCTCCGACACACTTTCCTGAGTTTTATCACCAACTGGTCGAAAAAATGAAAATTATTTTCGGACTCAGGGATGGATATGTCTTTATCCCCAACGGCAGCGGTACGGTAGCGGTAAATATGGCTCTGGCGAGTCTCTGCACTCCCGATGATGATGTCCTTGTGATACATAACGGCGGTTTGGGAGACTATGCGGAGAAGAATTTACAGTCGCTCGGAATACCGTTTACGTTTGTTTACGGGGAGTGGGGAAGAGCAATCGATCCTGAGCTGGTTCGACAGGCGATGAAAAAAAAGAGGCACGGTTTCATATACATGACCCACAACGAAAGCTCAACAGCCGTGGTAAATCCGATTCCGCCAATCGGCGAGATAGCACGTGAATTCGATGCGCTTCTCATATCGGATTCCATATCGGCTGTTGGAGGAGTTGTGATTGACATGGGAGAGAACGGAGCGGATGTTGTTGCCGGTGCATCTCAAAAGTGCCTGGAACTTCCTCCCGGACTTGCGCCTGTCGCGGTAGGGGAACGTGCCTTGAACTACATGAATTCGATGAGAAACCGCCGTGTACCCTGGATTCTCGATTTTAAGGTATGGAAAAATGCGTTTCACGAGCAGCATGAAAATCATCCCCAGCCGGTAACCGGTGCTACGACAATGCTTTATGCGCTGGACTGGATGGCTGACAGGATTATCGAAGAGGGGATTGAAAACCGCCAGGAACGGTTCCGTGCTGCGGGAATGCGGCTTAAAAAAGGGATGGAAGAATCCGGGTTCAAAACGAGCGCCTATCCGGACGATGCCTCGCCTGTTGTAACCGATTTTTTCACCCCGAACGGCATTGACAGCACTATCATCCGGAATTATTACCTTGAAAAGCATAACACCATGGTCGGTTATGGTTTTGCACATGTCGATGAGAAAACAGGGACAAACCGATCATTCAGAATAGCACATTTCGGTTTGGCTGCGGAAAACGATCGGATCGATCACATGATTGATATTACAAGGCAGTTTGTCGCGGAAAATATGAGGTAATTACGATGCTTTATAAAAAATGTATCGAGATAGTAAGATACATTGAAAGTGAAGTTCGGGGGATATGCTGCAGAAACAGTCTTCACAACCTGACTTACTCTATAAAATATCCGGGAATAGTAATAAGTTGTAATGAAAATGTTATTTAATTCACAAATCTAAACTGTTAGTATATTTTTTATAGATCTATTATTATCGCTTGAACTTATCGGACGTTTTCTTAGGATCGATTAATTATGTAATGTATGTTTATTAGCACTTTTTTAAATGGATATTTTGATAAACGGTAAACAGCCTGTTCTATACTCCCATGAATTTTCGTAATACTCTCTTAAACTTGTTATGTTTTTGTAAAAAACTTACAATTTTATCCCTGTTAATAATTTTAAAGAGTTTGGCATAATAATATAACTTTTTGGTCTTGGCTTCATATTTCGGAATGCTTTTTAAAAAATATTGGAGTTCAAGCACCGTCAGGTTATTGCCAAGTTCACGTGCTTTATATATACCTTCATTAATACACGCCCGAACTTCATCGAATTTACCAAGCAACTCATGACTACCGGAAACGAAAGTGAAATTTGGCTGAATGTTAAGAGAGTGTGTATATGATATAAAATCAGCAATTTCTGTATAATTAACCGATTGAATGGCAAAATTTGCTTTGATTTCGCGAACAGAAATATCACCATTGTCTCGCTTTTTAACAAAGTTTTCAATATTTGAGAATGTTTTATCATATTTTGCATTGACCCTGATCTGCTCATAGGTTTTTTCTTTGCAGGAATCTAACGAGAAAGAAAACCAGCCGAGTTTCAAATCTCTCAATTTTTCAACCAACTTATTATCCAAAAGCGTTCCATTTGTTATCGTGGAAAAATGAATTTGAGGATAATTCCTGATTTTTCCCCCAAAAATAATCTCCCTTGTAAACCTGCATGCGAAGGGCTCGCCGCCGAAAATTACAATATTTTCAAGATATGGCATCATTTTATAGATGTTTTCAAAATAGCTTTTACTTAGTTTCTGTTTCAATTTTTTGTCCAGATTACACATACGGCAGTCTAGGTTACAGATGTTACTTGGGTGAACCTTTAAGTGGAGCGGGAAAGTATCCAATACCGTTTTTTTAAGGACAATCGAATCTAATACTTTTTCACGATTTTCTTTGAATTCAGAACTAAACGTTTCATATTCAGCAGAATCATATTGGAAGAGATCCAAGTAATCCGGCTGAAATTTCTTTTTAACCAGAATTGGACAATCTATGGGACAGTCTTTAAGAAATGTACCGTTTACGAACGATTCACGTGTATTTTGAATAATATTATTATTCCAAAATTTCATAAAATCTTCATCTGAATCCTTTTTAATTATTCCCAGAATGGAATTAATCCAGCAACATATCTGGAAATCACCGACCAGAGAACGTTCTTCCAGGCTCGTCCAGGGTCTTATGCATGCCGGTCCTTCGGTTGACACAAGATTGGCGTTGTACGTCTCTATCATTCATAACCTCCGATTATATTTAACCTCTATTCCCAATTCAAAACCATGGGGGCTAACAACTCAGATTGTCTGCTCAAAAAGAATATTGGATTTTTTAAATACATCATATTATTTCTAAGACTTATACCAACTCAAGAAGCCATTAATAAACATATCAATATCCCCGTCCATTACCGCCTGAATATTCGATGTTTCTACTTCCGTTCTCAGGTCTTTAACCATGTTGTACGGATGAAAAACATACGAACGTATCTGGCTTCCCCATTCTATCTTTTTTTGATCTTTGGTATATTGTGCCTGCTTTTTTTGGTCTTCTTCCATTTTACGCTGATAAATCCGTGACCTCAGTATTTTCATAGCAAATGCCTTGTTTTTGAACTGGCTTCGCTCATTCTGACACTGCACAACAATACCGGTCGGAATATGGGTAATGCGAACTGCGGAAGAAGTTTTATTGACATGCTGTCCGCCGGCGCCGGAAGCCCGGTACACATCGATTTTCAGGTCTTTCTCGTCGAGTTCAATATCAATAGTATCATCGATTTCCGGTACTATCGAAACAGAGGCAAAAGATGTATGACGTCGTGCATTGGAATCGAAAGGGCTGATTCTCACAAGGCGGTGAACACCGTTTTCGGATTTCAGGTATCCGTAAGCATAGTCACCTTTTACAAGAATAGTAACGCTTTTTATTCCGGCTTCCTGTCCCGCTTGAATATCGAACTCTTCGTAGTCGAACCCTCTTCTTTCAATCCATCGCAGGTACAACCTGAGGAGCATCTGCGCCCAGTCCTGGCTTTCTGTCCCTCCGGCTCCGCTGTTTATCGAAAGGATAGCGTTTTTAGGGTCATCGTTGCCGCCTAACATGGTAGTAAACTCCAAATCGGATATATTCTTTTCCAGTGTATCCAGTGTTGCGGATACCTCATCAAGTGTCGATTCGTCGTTTTCCTCTTCGGCTAATTCAAGGAGAATCTTTACATCCTCGAGGGAAGACGTTAACTCTTTAAGATATTTGAGTGGTTTCTCGATAATTGTTATCTTGTCGATGATAATCTGGGCAGCCTTTTGATCATTCCAGAAATTCGGGGCATCACGTTTCAGGTATAATTCTTCTAATTCCTTTTGTTTGGTATCCGGGTCAAAGATGCCTCCCTATATCTTCGAGCCTGGTTTTCAACTCATTCATTCTATCCAGAATTACTGACATTTTTCTACCTCCATATTGCATGTATGTATATGCACGAAATATAAATATCAAATAATACAGTGATTTCTGCGTTTCACAATCATTTCAATCCCAGGACATCCTGCATATCGTAAAGTCCGGGTTTTGCCGTGCACACGAATCTGGCAGCTTTCAATGCTCCTTTTGCTAACGCATCCCGAGACTGAGCCTTGTGGATAAGTTCGACACGTTCACCGATAGTCCCGAAGCTTACCGTATGTTCCCCGACAACATCTCCGATTCTAAGCGCATGTATCCCGATTTCCTTTTGCGTACGTTCGCCGGTTATTCCATGTCTGCCGTAGCGTGCCTGTTCATCGATGTTTCTATCAAGAGCATGTGCGATAATTTCAGCCAGCCGGTTTGCCGTGCCGGAAGGAGCATCCTTCTTGAAGCGGTGGTGTGCCTCGGTTATCTCAACATCATAATCATCTCCGAGAATTGCTGCGGCTTCGCCTGCAAGTTTGAAAAGGAGATTTACTCCGGTGCTCATATTGGGTGCGAAAACACAGGGAATTGACTCGACATATTCCTTGAATTGCCCCAGCTGCTCATGTGGTAAACCGGTCGTGCCCATGACAAGCGGGATATGAGCTTTGCCGCATGTCTCGGCGGTGTTAAGAATAGTTTCGGGCCAGGAAAAGTCAATTACCACATCAGCATCTGCCAGCGTTTGCGATAAATCATTCGTAACGGTTACTCCCAGAGCGCCAACGCCGATAATGTCACCGATATCACTTCCGGGATTGTCATTTTTAGAATCTACCGCACCGGTAATTTCAAAGTCCGGATCTTTCGAAGCAAGCGTCAATATTCTCTGACCCATTCTTCCGAGAGCGCCGTTCATCACGAGTTTCATGTGTATCTCCAAAAAATATTTGCAACGTTAAAGGTAGTCAAAGATTATAATCTGCACGTACCTGTTTCAATTCTTCAACCTCAACGTAACGTAGTTTTGAGAATGGCACGTTAGAAACTATCATCCATTCATGTAGTAGTAAGTGAGATGTTTTTTCCCCTGGTGTGGCCTTGATGGTCATACGTGCTACATTCATAGGTTACATAAGACCAATTCTTCTCATCAGTTTTTCAAGGAGCGTTTTTCCATCATCCCCTGGCTCGACAAGGGGAAGGCGTAATTGCCCCATGTCCATCCCCATAATATTCATAGCTGTTTTAACCGGCGAAGGGTTTGTCTCTGTTTTCATCAGTGCTCTCATGAGCGGAAAAAGTACGACATGAATTTTCCGTGCCGAATCAAAATCACCATCCAACGCCGAACGTGTCATTTCAGCCATTTTTTTCGGCGCAATATTGGCAATAACACTTATTACTCCTTGAGCGCCGACCGAAATCATCGGGACTGTCATTGAATCATCACCGGATAAGACGATAAAATCATCAGGTGTGCGAACAATGATATCACATATTTGATCCATATTGCCCGATGCTTCTTTAATACCAAAAATATTCGGTATCGATGAAAGCTCGACTATTGTATCGGCAGTTGTATTGACACTTGTCCTGCCAGGACAGTTGTAAATGATGAGCGGCAGGTCGCATTTTTCAGCCACAGCCGTGTAATGTTTTATAAGACCGGATTGTGAGGGCCTGTTATAGTATGGTGTAATTAAAAGCGCCGCATCTGCACCGGCTTTTAGTGCGTGCCCGGTAAGGCTTATCGCCTCGGTCGTATTGTTTGAGCCTGTTCCGGCTATGACAGGAACTCGACCGTCAACGACATCGATAACAATATCGATTACCCTGTGGTGTTCCTCGTGGCTCAAAGTAGGGGATTCGCCTGTTGTTCCGCATGGCACCAGTCCCGAAATACCGTTTTCAATCTGGAATTGCACCATCTCCCTGAGCTTCGACTCATTGATGGTTCCGTGTGAAAAAGGGGTGACCATGGCGGTAAAGGAGCCTTCAAGAGTGACCATAATACCTCCGCTATTCGAAATATTTTATGTTCTTCAATAAAAGAGCCGGGTTCCCCCGGCATTTGAAACCGTTTATCCTTGACACATAATTCGATACCATCATAATCGGGTTTTTTAATCCATGTGAAAATATAAAAAACCGATACGTATTGGTCAATAAAAAATGAAATTGGCAATCCAAAAGTTATTCAGTTTTTTTTACACGGATTATAAACGTTGTATATCACCAGGAATTAAAATATATTGCACGGGTTTTGTAAATTTCGAAAAAAATGTCATGAAAAAATCCCATCACAACCTGGAGAAAAATTCAAGAATCAATGTTCGCTTTCTACCGTTTCCGACGGCGGGTACAGTTCTTCAATTTTCTCCAAAACATCATCGGGAATGACAATTTCCGCTGCCTTGATATTATCCTCGACCTGTGACAGCTTTGTCGCCGCCGATATAACACTCGTTACCGCCGGATTTTTCAAACACCATGCAAGAGCAAGCTGAGCAGGAGTAACTCCCATTCCGGAAGCAATGGTAACGAATTCCTGGGATTTTCGTTTATTTTCTTCGGTCCAGTACAGTTTTTTTATAACAGCGTTCGTATCGTCATCGGCGGCACGAGTTCCACCAGGAGCATCCTCTCCCGGTTTATATTTACCGGTAAGCATTCCATGAGCGAGAGCGGAAAACACAACGTTCCCGATACCTTCCGCTTCAGTTGCCGGAAACAAATTGCGTTCCGGATAACGGTAGTGAAGATTGTAACGTGGTTCGCTCACACCGATTGTGCGGGCTCCTATGTCACGGGCAATACTGTTCGCCCGAACGATCATATGCGCAGGCCATTCGCTTACACCCCAGTAGAGGATTTTTCCCTGACGGGCGAGGTCTTCGAGAGCCCTTACCGTTTCTTCAAGAGGTGTGTCAGGATCAGGCCTGTGGCACATCAGCACATCAAGATAGTCGGTTTTGAGTTTTTTCAGACTTTTATGACAGGATTCAAAAATATGTTTTGCCGAAAGGCCGCGGTCATTGATTTCATCTGACATCGGCGCCCAGCATTTCGTAAGAAGAAAAAGCGAACTTCTTTCAAATTCTGAGAGATATTTCCCCAGTACTTTCTCTGCCTCTCCTTTGTTATATGCATCGGCGGTATCGAAGAAATTTACTCCCCCGTCATAGGCCTTCCTTATTGTTTCACGGGATGTTTTGTCATCAAGCTTAAATCCTATTGTGAGATAGCTGCCAAGACCGATTACACTTAATTTTGCACCCCATTTGCCCATATTCCGATAGTGCATTTTACATCCTCCGTTGTTATTGATTACCTTCTTATGCTGAAGGTATCATTGCTTTAAATTATGATTATATTTTGTCAGTGAAAGTAATTCTGATTATGTGTAAATTTCAGAAAATTCAAACGTCCCGAACTTTAATACATTGTATTTAAAAGGGCGATGAAAAAGTCTTTTTCACATGCCCTTGTATGAAAATGGATGAATTGATTGTGTCTAATATAACAATGAAACGCGGTAATAACAATAAACGATTATCACATCGATACCCTTTTTATAAAAATACTGTCACGTACAAAAAAGTATTGATTGTTACCTGTATCATCGTTTTTATCCTATGGGAAACATTTGTTGTGTAATTTATAACATTATGTGTTGCCAATTGATAGGATAATGATATAAGATTCTTTGCGAAGCGATATGGCATTACTTTTTATTGACGGTTACATTTTAACATATAATTGTTTACTTTATTACAAATACTTTATAACTTACTCATGATTATTCATTAAGATTTTATAATTATACCATGATACAAATGTTATCTTGTTGTTATGGTGAAAAAATGATGATTACTACTTTTACAAAAGAATATAAACAGTTAAGCCAGACGGAGCGGCTTGAGTTAAGAATATCATATACCCTTAAGATTATTGTGTTATTAACAATTATTTTCGGTATCATTGAACTTAATTTATTCTTAATTGCTTCATCGGTTGTTATACTCCTTTTCAGCGCACTTCCGGCGATTATTGAAAAGACATTCCGTATAATTCTTCCTGTGGAAGTTGAACTCGCAGTTACGACATTTGTGTTTTTACATTTCTTACTGGGAGAGACAGCAAATTATTATCTGCGTTTCTGGTGGTTTGATAAATTACTTCATATTTCATCCGGTATACTCGTTGGTATGGTCGGATTTATCATAATCTATTTCTTTTTATACACAAACAAATTACGTGCAAATCCTTTTATGGTCGTTATATTCAGTGTTTCTTTTGCACTTGCCGTAGGTGCGGTCTGGGAAATTTTTGAGTTTATCATAGATATAGTTTTTGCATTAAACATGCAAAAAAGCGGACTTAATGATACTATGGGCGATCTTATCGTTGATTTTCTCGGAGCGTGTATTGTTGGTGTTGGCGTATACAGATATCTGAAAAAAGATGAGGATGGAGTAGTGAAAACTCTTGTAAATCGTTATATTAAATACAACTTGAAAAAGAAGCAATATGTATTAAAACCCAAAAAGCTTCGTGCACTTAAAAAACGGTAGGTTGCATATATTATCGTAACAATAGCATTTTACCTGTTTGGACTCTATTTGTACTCTTTATACGGTAAAAATAAATTCCCGAGGCCATTGGAATCCCGGAATCTGATTGAGCATTCCATGCAACACTGTTTATCCCGATGGGAAATTCTCCATCCGCAATTGTTGTAATGTATTGACCGGATAAATTGTAAATGGCAATTTCCACTTTTTCCGGAGAGAACAGTTCAAAGGTGATGGTGGTGATTGCATTAAAAGGATTCGGATAGTTGCACGATACCCTGAACGGTGCCGTTTTCTCTTCTGAAACCATGGATGATTGGTCAGGATAGTATTCAAAAACTCCGTAAAAATGTATTCGATCTTCATCGAACGCGTTAAAAGCTATCCGTCCGTCCTCAAAACGCGCAAAAGCATCTGAAGCTGTACCGGATAATTCCAGAATCCTATGCCATATACCATCTTCCAGATATCCTGTATTATCATATCCCGATGCCCATATCCTGCCAGTTTCTTCATCTCTATGAATAAACCGTCCGTTTTTCAGGATAATTTCCTGATTGGTATCACGGCTTATGACATTTTTCCACATTTCACCGTTCCATTTGACAAGGTTATGCTGTCGTGCTGCCCATACAAATTCATCATCATCCACCACAAAATCCATTACATTACGATCATCACCGATTACCAGTTTCCATTCTAACAATGTTGCATTAAAAGAAAGTATGCTCCACTCGGCGTTTCGCATGTAAACGATATTATTAAAGGTGTTGACATAAATATTATACAGAGAAATGTAAAAAGATAACACGACAGGAGGATAAAATGTATTGTAATATGATTCGAAATCATATTCAATAAGCCCGTTTTTTTCTGTCCCGATCCATAAAATTGAATTGCCATCGAAAAACATGGCATTTTCATCGTAAACATAGAGAGAATCTGGCCTGTCCCATGTATCACCGTCAAACAGTTTAAATCCGGAATCGGTATATACCATTATGTCTCCGTATTCTAAATCCTCAAACTCATAAACGTTTTTAAACCGAGTACCTTTATCTTCACTATAATTATACCATATGGAATCATCGAGTATACTTACACCCATTTGTTCGCTTTCTTCAAAGGGTAAATCCCTTAAACCATGACCGCACACCAATACACCGTCTCTTGTATATTCTAAACATGTTACAATATCAGAACCAAGATCATAGGGTGTATCGATCAAAATCCAGGGCTCATCATCATTTTCTGAATAGGAATAAATTGATTGTGAATCAAATGTCCATACGGTTGAATCAGTGCTTGCCGCAAGAAAATACTGCTTGTTTGTTATGCCGTCTTTCATGACACGGGAAACAGCCCAGTTTCCGTTATCATCCAGATGATAAAGGTTAGAATTACCGTATCCCCAAACTCCGCCTTTTTGGTCAAATTTTAAATACATGGGAGAACCGCCGCCGTTATGAAATGTCCATTCGCCGTTTCTATACACACAGTATTTTCCGAGATTGTTAACCCATATACTTCCGTCGTAAGAGGTTTGAACCGTTAAATCACTGGTTATAGGTATGGATTCTAATTCACCGGTACGATCCGACCAGACATTTCCATCGAATACCAGTAAACGTATATTTTTTTCATCCGGTTCTATGTGTGTAGCCCATATATTCCCATCATTATCTGCTGATAGTGATCGTGTGCGGCCGGATCTCAATTTTGTTATCGAGCCATTTTCAAACGTATAAATACCACCTTTGACCGTGTTGTAAGAACCGATAAACAACACACCGCTGTTTGAAAAAGCACCAACAAGCGGGAGTTGTAATTGCCCTGAGCTATATTCTTCACATGAACCATTGTCCCATACAATCAAATTCCCTTTCGTATTCACAAAATACAAACGTCCTTTTGAATCACCTATAAAAGGAGGATTATGACCGAGAATAGTGGAATCGTACGATATTATTTGCCAGTAATTACCGTCAAATATATGAAAGCTGTAGTCAGTATCTACCCATATTTTCGCATCCGGAAGGGAATATATACTCCTGATATCATGCTGTGGAGTTTGACGCTGGTGATGAACCCATCTGCCTTTATTATTCTCACAAAAGGATATTCGAGACAGTAGTGGAAATGTAAAAATGACAAGTACGAATAATGTGAATAGATATTTTCTTGTAAAATAATCGGAATAGTACATTATGGTGGTTATCTGTTAAAATATGAATTAAACTACTTATTCGAGGCACCTGTTAATACATGTTTATACGGCGAGAAATATCTAATGTTCCCACATAGTTTCGATTTCTTCCAAAGTCTTCCCTTTCGTTTCCGTTACCATAAACCATACAAAAACAAAAGCAACACCGCAGATACCACCGTACATGAAGAAAGTTCCCTCGCCAATTCTTTCTACAAGCCAGGGAAACGTCTGTGATACTAAAAAACATGAAATCCATAAAACCATTGTGGCAATTGACATGGCTCTGCCGCGAATTTTTGTTGGGAAGATTTCAGATAGTAAAACCCATACTCCAGGCCCAAGGCTCATTGCAAAGAAACCGACATAGGTTATCAGTGGTATCAATATCCATGTGCGGCCGATACTCTGGGATTGAAATGCAAAGCCGGCTAATACGAAAGAAATTCCCATACCGATAAGCCCGATTAACAGGAGCGGTTTTCTTCCTATACTGTCAATGAGACCGATAGCTATAATAGTGCAAATGAGATTTGTCAAGCCGACTATAACCGCTGCGAAAAAAGCGGAATTTGCACTTTCATAACCGGATGTCATGAATATCTTCGGAGCATAGTAAAGAACAGTGTTAATACCCGTTATCTGCTGGAAAATTGCGAGCAGAACACCGACCAGAAGGACAATCCTCATTCCCGGTTTAAAAAGTTCTGAAAGGGTGCCTTTCTCTTTTTCAAGTGATGTGGTTATTTCATTCATTTCTCTCTCTGCATGTTTTTTGCCGCCAACACGGGTGAGGATTGCCATTGCTCGATCAGTTTTACGCTGTTTTGTTAACCATCGCGGACTTTCGGGAACGCTGAGGAGAGCGAAGAAAAAGATACAGGCAGGAATCGTTTCAAGTGCGAGCATCCATCTCCAGTTGTTGGGTCCTATATCCACAACCAGCCAGTTTGTGAAATATGATAACAATATACCGCCGACAATAGTGAACTGATTGATCGAAACAAGGCGCCCGCGGATACTGGCGGGGGATATTTCGGCAATATACATGGGTGAAAGCATCGAAGCTACTCCAACTGCAAGTCCGCCCATGAACCTGGCAAAAATCAATTCCATAAATGTTCTTGGAAGAGCAGACAGTATGGCGGATAAGGCGAAAAAAACTGCGGCAATGATAAGGATTTTTTTTCTGCCAAATCGGTCGCTCAGCATTCCGGCAAATCCTGAACCGACAATACAACCGATTAAAAGGTTACTGACCGCAAATCCTTCCTGGTGGGCGTTGAGTGTAAAATGATCGACTATGAAAGGAATTGCACCTGAAATAACACCGGTATCAAATCCAAATAATAATCCGCCTACTGCTGCTACGATTGAAACGAAGTAGACATATATAATGCTGCCCTTATCCGGTTGATCGTTGATGGTGTCAATAAAACGTGGTGTTGGAGTGACCATAGTCAGCTTTCAAATAGAAAAAATCCTCCTGTCCTCGAAACGAACAAGGCACATGGATATACGATTTACTTATTGTTTCATTAATAAATAGTCGGAAAATGCATTATGAGTTACTTAAGACTTACCTCGCCGATGACACATAAAAGATTTTGGTCATATCCTCTCACCTGATATCTCAACGTTACCGCGTCTAAAGGAATAATGGGTTCCCTTCTGAATGAAACTTCGGTTAAAGGTGATACATCACCTATAGGATTGCGTCCTTTTTTATTACCGTCTTTATCGATAAAATATTCTTCGAGTACTCCGCCGAAGAATACTCCAAATTTACCGGTAACAATATTATTGTCATTCATTTTTACTTCTTCGGCCAGGACTCCTCCGGATATAACCTTTTTGACATCTGAACAGCGGCATAACGCCCATTGTACATTCAAAGAAGTGGATTCTCCCGGTGAAAGTTTCGTAAGGGGACCGAGGACCTCGAGTTCCATGTGTGCCATTTCCGGAGAAAAACTGCCATCGGATTCGTTGACCGCAGCTTCTGACCAG
>AQSL01000152.1 GCA_000403035.1 Candidatus Latescibacter anaerobius SCGC AAA252-E07
AAAATCGGCATTTATTTGTGAAGGTAGCCTCTTTTTATTGCTATTTCCACTCCTTTTCTTATACCATAGTATCTCTCTTACAAAGAGAAGGGGAATTTCCGATAACGGTTTATGAAGGGATTGAGTGGTCATCCCCCTCTATTTCCAAGAGAGGGGGACTGAGGGGGTGAGTTACATAGTTTGAGATACAAATTCAATGTGATAAAAAAACTCAAATAATCCTTCTATCTATTTGTTTTTTCATTGTTTGAAATTGGCACGCCAAAATTTATGAATGAATCGGGATAACTATTTTAATTTGCATTCATTTATTCCATTCTCTATCTTTGAACTGATTGTCGATTCATCTTTTTATATGTTTGTTATGACCGATATTGTAACGGTGATTCAAGAAAGAAATGAACGATGGATACTAACTACCCAATAACTCCCGCGCCGAAAGGGTTGGCCATTCTTGCGGTGCTTGGACCGGCTATTGTATGGTGTGCCGAATATATCGGTTCAGGCGAGGTTATCCTTGCCACGAGGATGGGAGCAATTCTCGGGTATGCGGTTCTCTGGGCTCCGGTGCTCGTTATCATACTGAAAACGTTTATCGGCGCCGGAGGAGCGCACTATACTGTGTGCACCGGTGAGGGAATGATCGATATGTTCGGCAGAATGCCGGGAAAAGGCAAATGGGCGGTCTGGATTGTTCTTGTCGGTCAGTTTCTTGCGGGAGCTATCTCAATGGGCGGGCTTGCTTCGGCCTCAGGCGTGTTTGCCAATTCCATTCTTCCGCTGAAAGCGTTTATCTGGGGATGGATTATTACCATTTTTGCAATATTCATAGTATGGTCAGGCACATTCAATATCATGAAATATATCATGAGCATGCTCGTATTTATCATTATCATCGGCGTTACCTATGTAACCATTCATACGTTTCCGGGATGGCATGAAATGATCAGCGGCCTGATAGGATTTCACATACCCGAGGTTCCCCAATGGGCAATACTGCACGAGAATGTCTCGCCGAATCCCTGGAAAGAACTGCTGCCGTTAATCGGCTGGGCTGCCGGTGGTTTTGCAAGCCAGGTATGGTATACGTACTGGGTTCTCGGGGCGGGCTATGGAATGGCACGGGGCAGATCATACGGAATTCCGTGCGATACCGGGGTATTAAAAAAAATGACCGCAGAAAATGCCCGGAAAATAAAAGCATGGTGCAAAATAGTATATATCGATGCATCCATCGCCATGGTTATCGGAGTTATTGCTACTTCGTGTTTTTTATTATCCGGAGCCAGTGTGCTTCATACGGCACATATAGCGCCGCAGGGATCACAGGTAGCGCTGGAGCTTTCTACTATCTTCAGTCAAATCTGGGGTAAAAGCGGCGGAACGCTTTTTATGATTGCGGGATTAGCGGCGCTGACCAGCACGTTGATCGCGCAGTTTGCCGGGTGGCCGCGGCTTCTTGCCGACTCTTTCAGAATCTGCATCCCGAAATTCAATCAAACATTCCAGTGGTCGACACAGTTCAGATTGTTTATTTCCTTCTTTTTCATCACAAATATGTTCATTATTTATACGCTTGGAATAAAACCGGTGTCTCTCATAAAACTAAGCGCTGTCTTTGAGGGACTGCTTCTGGCGCCGTTTCAGGCTTTCGCGGTTTTAATCGGATTGGTGTGGATTCTCCCGCGCCTTCTCTCAAAAGAAGCATGGAACATATTAAAACCGCACTGGATACTCATCGGAGGATTGATACTCGCGGGATGCGTATTCGGGTATTTTTGTATTTTTAAGACCGTAGCGTTGCTCTGAATAATAGTTCCGGCAGGTTTTTACATACCATGTGCACGTAAAAAAGACCGTTCCGCCGTCCTCTTAAACATGCCTCTCCAACTGCCGTATATACATGCCCTTATCTCTCATCATCCGGCAGGCGTCTCCCATGCCAGGCACTGTAGATCAACATGATGAGAATCACCGCAAGGGACAGGAGCACCAACCGTGTACCGAGCGCTCACGGGGTTTTTCGAAAGCCACTGTTTCCTCCGGAGATATATGCTGTATCGTTATTATATACTATTGTGTACTGTAGTATCACAATAAGAAACCTTTCAAAAAATCAAAAGCAATCTGCTTGTATCACGGAATAAAATGTAAAAAACAAACCTGCTCATACTGGTAAAACACCTTCATGATAGGTGCGGTACTGAGGGGATACGGGTTAAACCGATTTTTTTATCAAGAGCAAAGCAGTATATTCCTTTATATTTCTTGCGCCATATCCGGAGATAGGTATATTTTGTTTTGGAATCGCCCAAGCTCGGTCTGTCATATAATTTTACCGGTAAGGAGTTATCGTGAGTTCAAACAGGTCATCGAGATTATTCGGTATTGCAGACCTTGCCCTCCTGATAACAACCGCCTGCTGGGGGCTCAATTTTGTCATAACAAAATCCGCCGCAGGTAATGCTCCAGACCAATTCCGGATTTTTATCTATAACCTCATCCGGTTTCCCCTTGCGTCTATCCTCCTGTTCCTGACCGTGAAACTGAAGGGCGGGAATATCCTCATTCGCAGAAAATACCTCGGGGCAATAGCTCTGATTTCCTTTGTAGGCATCTTCGCATACCAGGTTCTCTATATGATCGGCCAGACCATGACCGATGCCGCCAATATCGGCATCATATACAGTTTTTCTCCTCTTCTCATACTGGTTATATCGGTTATTTCAAGGATTGAAAAGCCGACAGTTTTCACATACTTCGGGGTTGTTCTGGGAGTTTTAGGATTGATGATAATTCTCTTCGAGGGGGGAAATCTTTCCATCGATTTCGGTTCGCTGCTCTTCTTTCTTGCTGTAATATGCTGGGCATGTTATTCGGTTTTTGCGAAACCGGTTCTCGAGCACTATCCCCCGGATATAACCATAGCCTGGATGCTTTTGTTCGGATCGCTCTACATGCTGCCGCTCGCCCTGTACCAGCTCCCGGCTCAATCGTGGGGAACCCTTTCGGGACAAAACATCCTGTATGTTATCATATCGGCGCTCTTTTCTCTCTACACGGGCTATACGCTGTTTTACTATGCAATTATGAGAATCGGCCCTGTAAAAGCGGGAATTTACACAAACCTCACTCCCGTTTTCACCCTTATCTTCGCCGCCACGATCCGGAATGAAACAATCAGGATGATTCAGGTTTTCGGGCTTGCGGTCATCATTACAGGCATATTTGTTACCAAGATACACTTCAAACAAACCGCAGATAATGAGCAGGTTTAACGGTTAATCGGTTACCATGGCAGAACAGAGACGTTTCGGAAGCGCCGACATCATGATGGTCACCACATGTTTCCTCTGGGGACTCGGAACAGTAATCTGTAAAAACGCTATCGGCACTACCCCGGAGAGTTTCAGAATCAGTATTTTCAACGGGCTCAGGTTTCCGATAGCCACGGCGCTGCTTTTTATCACCGTGAAGGTATCGGGAAAGAGCGCCAGAATCAGCAGGAAACATCTCCCCGGTATAGCGCTCGTATCATTCTTTGGCATGTTTACCTTTAACGTTTTGTTCTTTAGCGGGCTGTCAATGACCACCGCATCAAACGCCGGAATCATACTGGCAATTATCCCGCTTGTTATTGTTGTCATGTCGTTTCTGCTCAGGATTGAAAAGCCGACAAAATGGCTGATAACAGGGATTATTATGGGGTGTGCCGGTGTGGTTTTCATGAACTGGCAGAACGGCGGTATACTGGTACATAAAGGTGATATGCTTATTCTTGCATCGAGTATCTGCTGGGCGGTATATGCGATTTTCGGCGAAAAATACATGCACTTGTACTCGCCTTATACGGCAACCGCATGGATTTTCCTGTTCACCTCGCTCTTTTACGTTCCCATAGTACTCTATAGCTTCCCGAGCCAATCCTGGGCGGACATATCAGGTGGAAACTGGTTCAATTTCGGCTTTGCCGCGGTAGGCCCCCTGTTTATCGCAAACACGCTCTACTATGCTTCCATCTATAAAATAGGGCCGTCACGTTCAGGTATTTACATAAACCTGGAGCCGGTTTTTACCCTTCTTCTGGCTTTTGTAATCCGCCATGAAACGATAACTCCTCATCAGATTATCGGTCTCATGATTATCATCATCGGAGTCAGTGTTTCAAAAATACGCGGCCCGAAAAGCGCTTCACCCGTTTGTATACCGCATGAGAAAGGAAATTGAAAAGGGATAAAGATATTCCATGTGCTTGAAATATCATGCAGACACATAAGACAGGCGGTGAATGAACATAAACGTTCAATGGGGCGAGAGGACAGGATTCATGTACGAATTTTTTACACTCAATACGCCCTGACGAAATTGACAGACCACTGTGACACATGGGAAACGTTTCCTGCAGGAACAGCCCAGTTTATTCGGAATCCGTCTTCGAATGAATCTCTGTCTCTCTCAACAAGTCCGAAAAAATCGGCATCGAAAGCCAGACCGATTCCCAGGTCACGTTTCAGGTCTTTCACATCCGTACTTTCACCCTTCAGCCAGACATTGCCCGCATCGCCGAAAAAAATCATCCTGAAATCGCCGTTGAATCCATAGGTGAAATAATCGATATTCACGAGAAACATGCGGCTGCCACCGCCGTGGTAGTCAAAGCCGTCCATTCCCGCAGGCGGTCCGGGAACATCGCCGAATCCATATCCCCTGAGCGTGTTCAAACCTCCGAGTCTGAATGATTTCTGATCGGGAAGCACATCATCGGAATAACCTCCGGCAATCCTTGTTTTCAGGATATGACGGTACGGCAGTTTTACATCGTATACGAAATTCCCGAGGTACCGTGTATATGCCGGAAGCGTATCGCCACGGTCTTCGAACGCTTTTTCCGTTTCAAGGTAGAGCATTGCGTTCATATCGGGAGACTTTTTTTGCATGCTTATCGAATAACGCATACCCGCCAGACGTCCTTCCGATTCGATACCTGGCAGAGAATCCCCCACTTTTTTGAGCGGCGGATTGCCTTCTTTTACATGCCTGCGATTGAACAGCGACCAGTTCGTGTTTTTTTTCAGTGAATTATAGTTTTCCTCGAAATACTCCGCTTTGACCGTAAAAATATCGGACAGGGATTGAGAAATGAACCCGGTGCCGCCCTCGACCTGGTACAGGTTATTTGTTTCGAGACCGAGAAGGAATGCATTAAGATGAGCATCACGGGCGGGAATCGTCCATTCCATGCCGGACTCATAGTCCAGTCGGTATGTTCCTCCCAGCACGAGGCGGTTTTTATCGAACAGTTGTTTTTCACCACGGACGTTGTATGTCCATTCCCTGTTTGCCCAGTGATACTGCGTTCCGCCTGTAACCTCTGATAACGGGCCGATAGGACTTGTAATCGTAAGGCGCGGACCTAACCCGACACCGGCTACACGGCTGAAAGATCCATCGACATCAAAATCGAAATCGTACGGGTCGACCTCATGGACACGGACAAACAGGTTCCCATCCGTGTCAATCCTGAAACTTGCCGAACTGATGAGCCGGCTTTCATCTTTAAGACTCGTAACTTCCTCGGAAATGGTATCACGGGTATAATATTCGTCTTCGCTGATATTCAGCATTTGCTTTACTTCTTCCCTCGAGAGGAGGGATGTTCCGCGGACTGTGATAGAGGTGACTTTCCCTTCATTGAAAACGGGTTTCGGTAAGGGTAGTTCCTCTTTTTTGACTGTCTGCCTGTCATGCCTTTCAGATGTGGCATTATCACCGGTGTACTCCGGACGGTTATCCCTGACGGTAATATTCCCGAAGTCAACGTTAAGGTCAACACGGATACCGCCTTCATTCAGTGTTCGGAGAGAACCCTTTTCACCCTCGTACGAGAGTGAACCGGAGGTTTGAAAATCAACATCTCCAAACGATTTCTCGATGTGAAACTCGGCGCCGGTGGATTCCGGAAGATTGATATCAACATTCCCGAAATCGAGATCGACACGCGAATCCTCCGAAAGGCGGACAAGTTCGAGCTTTACATCGCAGAACTCGGAATTTACGGTAAAGCCGCCATTGATATCTTCACCTCTGAATCCTCCGAAAGTGTGGTCGGTTATCAGCATGCCACGGTGATTACGGCAGACAATTTTCGAGAAAGACGAATCTACTTTCAGGTTGCCTTCAGTAGTATCCGTCCTGATTTCGGAAAAATCGGCATCAACATCCAGGTTAACATGTTTCGGCCCTTTCACATCCATAGTAACCCGCCACTCTTTTCGCCTGAGAAACCTCCAGAACGAGAAATGTCTGCGATCTTTCGGATGCCTGAGCCGTACTATAAGAGTATTTCCGGATGTTGATATGTCGAGGTCTAACCCGGAGAGTATATCCTCAAATTCTTCTTCGTCATCGGTTTCGACAGTCCGTTTGAAGGTAACCGAAAAACTGTCCCGTTCATCCTCTCCCGAGTAGGTAAGATCGGCGAATAAGAAATCCAGCAGACGGATATTCTCAATTCCTTCCGCCGATATGTCCTGTTCATCGGTACGTGACATTTTTTCTTCTGCATATGCACCGGTTGTAAAAACAAACGCAAAAATAGCAAATAATGCAACAACTGATGAAATCCTTGAAATCTTTTGATTCATTTGTAACCTCCAGAAATAAATTTGAACCGGAAATCAGGTAGTAAGCGGTTTGACGAAATGGTGTTTATATCACCCTGTTTCATCTTCGGCAGAAACTTCCTTTTTCTCCGCCTCTTTCACCGGCAGGATGGCTGACTTTGCCAGGTATTCCTCCCGGATACGCCGTTCCTGTTCACGGTCTTTTGCGGTAAGTTTCCAGTAGAGAAGCATTGCGCCCCCGCTGAAAAAAAATAATGTGCCTGCTATAATCATTCCTTCACGGTCTCCGTGACTGCGCATGAAAAATGAACTGAGAAGGAACGCACAACCCGCTGCGGCGCCAAGAAGTCCGAAGAAGAGACTTTTGCTGCCGGATCTCAAAACCGGCACTTCAGCAAACAACGATGGCTTGACACCATTTTTGATCATCGCCATGCGCTCTCTGTGGCGTCGCGAGGTTATGTACAGGACAATGATAAAAGCGGCGACTAAAACCAAGAAAGGTACATCAAACATTTCTTCCTCCTATGTAAAATTTAAATTTTATTACCTGTTGTATATGACGCAGTCTCTTTTAAAAATATTTCAGTTTTATTACTAACGAAAAAAATATATGGATATATGTGATTATTTAGAAAATATTTTATTCAAAAACAACTCATTATGCCGTAAAGATGCACTTTTTCTCATGGTATAGTTTTTTCCGGATCAAACCTGTGTAACTTTTCCTTTCCAAAACAGTATATACCATAAACGAGAACGTTGAATGATTTTATTGAGGCTTCACTATTGTTCTCACAAGTATATGACGTATATATACTTTTAAAAAATTCACATTTTCACACTTTTTTGAAATTTTTATGGTAATACTCCTGTCTAATAAAATAGAAACATATAGACAATAAAAAAATAATCGTATATTATATCTATTCCTCAACTATCCAATAAGGATTGTAAAAATAATTATTTCTATGGTTGGACCAGAGCTTAAGAGCGAGTCCCTGGTGGAAAACTTTCAAAAGCTTTTAGCAGATTACCAGGACAGGGTATATAATCAGGCATATCGTATGCTGGGACATCATGAGGATGCTGAAGAAGCGACCCAGGATATTTTCATGAGCATTTACCATTCTCTTGGCAGGTTCCGCGGAGAAAGTAAAGTGTCTACCTGGATATATCGTATAACATCGAATGAGTGCATCAGCAGGTTACGGAAAAAACAGCTCGAAACTTCCAGCTTAGATGAACCGTTTGAGGCCGATGGCAGGACACTTTCGGATATTATTCCCGACAGCGGTTCAGATCCTGAAACGTTTCTTGAAACCTCGGAAACAGCAGAGTTGATACGTTCCCAGGTGCGGCGTCTTCCGGCTAATTGGGCGATGGCGCTCAGTCTGTATCATTTCGACGATCTGTCATACGATGAGATAGCCGATGTCATGGACATACCAAAGGCGACTGTAGCAACGTACATTCTGAGAGGGCGAAAACAGCTTGCGCAGTGGTTAATAAATGTAATGGATTAGTAAAAAAATCCGATGGGGTGATATAAATGAACTGCAGTGATTTTGAGAAAAACATCGAAGCTTTTGTGAAGGGCGGTTTGCATGCCATGAAATTAAAGACGATGAAAGAGCACTGTGCGAAATGTCCCTCATGTATGCGGCTTGCGAAAGCAAACCGGTTCATTATTGATGCGCTGGATGAGACAGAACAGGTCGGTGCACCGAAAGGACTCGCCGATACCATTCTTGCAGCGGTCGGGGCCGAGGAATTATATTCCCTTGCCGAAACGGATAGTATATCTCATGGCATTGTTGAAAGTAAAACTATTGAATGCAGGGATTTTGAAAAATATGCCGCCGCATTTGTTGAAGGAAACCAGGATTCTAAACTGTCACATGTTATGGAAGAGCACCGAGCTGTCTGTCCGGCATGTGCAAGAACTGCCAGAGCTCACCGGTTCATATACGCCTCGCTGGATAATGCCGAACCGGTCAGAGCGCCGGAAGGCCTTGCAGACACCATTCTTGCCGCAGTCGAAGCCGAAGCTGTACAAGAGGCAAAGCCGGGTGAAAAGACCGTACCGTATTTTAATCCCGGCGAGCTTGTATCCGGTCTGGCTGTGGGCGGTTTATTGATTGCGGCATACATTTTCAGCGCCGGCGATCTGGTGAAAAATAGTGCGGGTCTTGCCGGCTGGAGCGAAAGACTTCATGCCGTGTGGACTGATCTCTTCCGGGTAAGCCGCTGGGAAGAACTTTCAGGGATATGGTTACAATTCATACCCATCTATAATGAAATAACCGAATTTTATACGGAGACTATCCTTCCTCTCACAGAGAAGATATCACATCTCTTCTCTGTTGCTGTTCAGATTCCCTATACCGCTCAAACAGTCCCGCTGTACTATATAGCTGCGCTGGTTATAGTAATGCTGAGCACATGGTCATATTTCAAACCATTTGACACATCCGTAGTGAGTGCCCAATCGAACCATTTCAGACATAGTTGAATTGAAACAGAATGTATCCAGCGGAAATCATTGACCCGGCTGAAACATGTATACCCTATCATAATCATTACTCACGTTCTGAAATTTCAGAAGCTATGGTATAACCTTATATAACACCATGAGGACAGCCGGAGTCACCGGGCGTGTTGAGTTGTATACGGTTTATCCGCTAAAGCACACAGCAAGAGCAGAATAATTTACCCTGCAGAATTTTTAAGAATCTATTATTTCATCCTAAATCATATTGTAATTTTCAGTTTAAATAATTGATAAAAACAATTTGAATGTATTTACAACCATGAAAAGTTAATAAAATCAAGAAAGGTTATCACTTTTTTTCTCTATATTGTTTGATCATATCACCGACCCATCTGCCTGCAAGATCTTTACAGCCCAATCCGAATGCAAGAGCCAACCCCAAGCACACCGCCGCGAAGAAAATGTTGAACACCATGGAAACACCAGTAATGCCGAGTTGCCTGAGAGTAACTGTGATTGTGAATATTGCAATAGCATACTTTGTGACCGTTCCTAAAATATTAGCTTGGGAGATGCCAGCACTCGAGATACCAGTTCGCACAACGCCACTCAAAACATTTGCACAGAAAAGACCTATCACGAGGATAATGATTGCTCCGATCACCTTTGGAAGATATTGCCACAGGTCGTCTAAGCCTTGAGCCACAATGGTGAGTCCGACAGCATTCACAACGCTGATAAGAATCCAGAAGAGAATGATCCAATATATAAAGCTTCCTACCAATTGTGCCGGAGTGCGTTTGATGTTTCCTTTTTTCATCAAACCAACCAATCCAGCCTTGTCTGCGGCGATATCAAACTTCACAAATATTAAAAATTTGCTGACAGTCCATTGCATAACCCCTGCAAATATCCACCCACCAACTATGATAACTAGTATTTTCAGTAACTTAGGCATAAAAAGCTCCAATTGAAACATGAAATCGCTCAATACAGAAACTAATTCAGTATACATCGATATGCCCTCCTTTTAGGATTACAGATTATTATGGGAGATAAAAATGTTGAATTATATGTATTAGATACCAGCATTATGTATAACCATCAAGAACAATAACAAAAGATATCAAACATTCTCTATATCAAATTCAGATAAAATATATTCAAGTAATTATAAACTTATATTCACATAATATCAACATTCTAATTTTGAAGCAAGCGATTTTAGAATATTTAAATTTAAGAATGTCCTTTTTTCTATGATTACTCTATTCTTTCTTATTAAATATGACAACGAGAAGCACTCAAACTCTCCAGAATTCACTATCTCCAATTGACACATACGAATAACGACAAAGCCGATTACAGTGCCTCTGAGCATCTGACAAAAGGGTATACAAGCCCCCTGAGATATTGGAACATGTAATTTAATAATATGCGGTTACATCTTCCATAAACAGAAAGAAGTGTTTGCAGAAATAATTTTTCTTATACCGATATAATAGTGCGAATTATTATATATTTACATAAACTTTCTCGTTTTCATTAAATCTCCCCAATGAAATAATCTTAAAAATTATCAGCTATTTGCATTACAAATATAGTATAAGGTTGTATATTATTATGCACATTTATCCTCTCATCTCATTGAGGGCATCCAATACTTTGTCAGCCAGATAATCCAATTTCTCCTGTGGAAATTTATAGAGCGGTAAATGGGTGAATTCATTATGAAACACCTGCTCTGTATTTGGACACTGTTCAGCTATTTCCTTTTTATTATATCCCATTTTTTTTAATAAATCAAAGTGATATAATGGACCAAAATGGGGTATATGAGTAATTCCACGTTTTTTAAGTAGTTCTTTAAGGTCTTGAATCGTTCCTCCTGCTTTTTCAGGATTAATTCTGAACAGGTACAGGTGATGGGTTCCTTTTGTTTCCTTAGTATCTTCCGGAGGCAGATATATTGCATCATCTTCTGAAAATCTTTTTCGAAGACAGGTGAACGCTTTACGCCTTTCTCCAATGATAGTCTTTATTCGTTTCAACTGGGAAATGAGTGTAACAGCTTGAATTTCAGTCGAGGAATGATTTCCTGCAACGAACCACTTCCTGCGAAGGTTTCGTACAGGTGTTATATCATATAACCAGTTTGGAATTGTTTTGGTAAAGTCAAGACCCAGGAACCTGCATTTCGAAAAATCTTCACCGGCATCCAGGTTGGTAACCAAGAGTCCACCTTCACCGAAAGAGTTAATATTTTTTACCTCGTGGAAACTATAAGCTCCAAAATGACCTATAGTTCCCGTCATTCTGCCTTTATACATACCTCCAAATGCATGTGCTGCATCTTCAATAACTGTTATCTTTCGTTTTTTAGCAATGTTCATTATTGGGTCCATATCGGTGGGATATCCCCCTATATGAACCGGAATAATTACTTTCGTTTTGCGAGATATTTTCCTTTTGACATCTTCAGGATCCATATTCAATGTTTCCGGATTAATGTCCGCAAAGACAACCTTCGCACCTATAGATAAAGGATAGGCAATTGTTGCAATAAAAGTAATAGCCGGTGCGATAACCTCGTCACCTTGTTTTAAATCCGCAAACTTATAACCGATTTCAAATCCTGCCGTAGCATTTGTTAAAAAGCAGGCATGCTTAACCTTGAGATATTTTTTGCATACGGTTTCAAGTTCCTTAATGTTATTTCCAAGAGAAAGTTTTGTACTTGGTTTTCCGACTCTCCAAAGACTATTTAAACTACTTTTTACTTTTTCAAGATTATCGCTATATTGTTTTTCGTAACCATTTTTAGGTATAATCAGAAACTTAATGATATGTTCAAGATCAATAGCATTAATTTTTTCACCAACAGCATCCCATGGTATTTGTGCATCCCCTGTTTCATATCTAAAATCGGCAGTCTGTTTTTTCTTCGGCATTGTCCTCTCCTGATATGTAAGCGTACTCAAACACAGATTTAATTCCATATACGTATTAATTGGTAATGTTAGCTCAAAATATTAAGGTACACTTTCGGTTTATTTGAAAAGTCTATTTCTCTCGGTGAATAAAATAATTTTTTTGAATAAAATTTTGAACCATGAACTGTGAAACTATTCAAGATTTTTGCGTATTCATGCGGATAAGAAAAAGGCAATTCGTTTAAGAGGGAGGGAAAACCAGAACCGCAAAGGATAACGTCATATAAAAGAAAGCATGTCTATTCTCCGGGCCATGGTATATTGATACTGATTGTCCCTGTACCGCCTACTTCAACCATGATTGGATCGCTCGGTGAAGTATTACCGTAGGGTGTTTCAGCAAAGACACTGTAATAATACACCCCGGGCGTTTTATAGGTAACTGACATGGTAGTACCCGGTCCCGTATATACCGTTGTCGGTGAAGAAAAATCGATTGATTTGTCTTCTCCCAGACTGTATAAAGTAGCGAGTGGCACAGAACTCCAGGTAAAGGTATATGAATTTTCTCCGAGCATTTCTGCAGGATTAAGCACCGGTGAAGCATCAACCATCGTAATATCAACCGTTGTCGCTTCCCCGGCAACGACATCAATATCCTCCTCCACACCCACATAATAAATCCGCACATTATCATATAATACATCGTAGCCAATCAATTCGAGTCGGTAATCTTCTCCAACGGAAACTTTAATCTCAGCGACACCACGGTTTTCTTGATGTTCCAATGCTGTATGGGTAATCTCCTCATCGGCTAAATAAAGATAAGCAGCGATATATGAAATCTGAAAACCATTTTCCGCTCTCTTGCCAGCAGAAGCACTCTGGGGCCAGGTCACATGAATTACAATTGTGCCGGTCTCTTGCGGGGGAGACAGTACATCTTTTGTTTCACTGCCGCAGCTAAATATAAACGACATAAACACTATCGGCAAAAACCAAAATCTGCTCATCTTTATTTCCTCCTGATATTCAAAATCCAATGCTTTTTATAGCTTTCAACTATCGGCAAAACAAAGTGCTGTCAAAACAAAAGCTGAATATTGAAAGCTTTAAAAGGTTACAGAGTAACCAATTTTTCACCGTCGTCTTAATATACGGTTGATTGCACAAAAATAAAGGGATTTTTACAGCATACCGCTCACTCTTTCTTCTATGGCTTTAACAATCTTATGAAAAAACGCATATCTTCAAGGTACTATCCCATCCCCATAACTGAACTCATCCCCCTCTCTTTCCAAGAGGGGGGGGCTGAGGGGGTGAGTTAAGAAAAAACAAATAGTTATTAACGTAATAATTCTATTGAAGCTGTTTAAACGTAATAAGCAGCTAAAAATACAAATTGTACCGATATGAATTTTTATGTAGCATCATTACCAATTTTTAAATATCATATAGAAATTTTGTAGCATCCCCGTGTTACTATCACCCGCCGAACGTACGGAAACGAAAAAAATACAATAATGAATATAAATGATACACACTATATACCGTTAAGGAGGCAGAATGTCGAGACGTGAAGATTTAAAGAAAATTCTCATTATCGGCTCAGGTCCCATTATCATCGGTCAGGCATGTGAGTTTGATTATTCCGGCACACAGGCCTGTAAGGCATTACGTGAAGAGGGATATAAAATCGTACTGGTCAACTCCAATCCTGCAACGATCATGACAGATCCCGGGATGGCCGATAAAACATATATTGAACCCCTTACCGTTGAAAGTCTGGAAAAAATCATTGAAAAAGAACGTCCTGATGGGCTCCTGCCGAACCTTGGAGGTCAGACAGGGCTTAATCTCGCTTCCAGTCTCTATAAAAGCGGAATTTTAGATACATACAATGTTGAGATTATCGGCGTGAAAGCTGATGCCATCGAACGCGGTGAAGACCGTATCATCTTCAAGGAAACCATGGCCAAAATTGGCGTCTCCGTGCCACTGTCCGAACCGAGCCATTCTGTAGAGGAAGCAGAAAAAATTGCCGGGGAATTCACCTACCCGGTCGTTTTGCGTCCCGCATACACACTGGGTGGTACGGGCGGAGGGATCGTGTACAATGTGGAGGAACTACGCACGGTTGTAAGTCGCGGTCTTTCGGCAAGTCTGATACACCAGGTTCTCGTAGAAGAATCTGTTCTCGGCTGGGAGGAACTGGAACTCGAGGTAGTCCGCGATGCAAAAGATCAGAAAATAACCGTGTGTTTCATTGAAAATGTCGACGCGATGGGAGTTCATACCGGGGACAGCTTCTGTGTTGCGCCGATGCTCACGGTACCGGAAGCGTTACAGAAACGGATGCAGGATATTTCCTACAGGATTGTTGATGCGATAGGGGTCATTGGCGGAACAAACATCCAATTTGCCCATAACCCGGAAGACGACAGACTGGTTGTCATCGAGATCAATCCCCGGACTTCACGTTCTTCCGCACTTGCTTCCAAAGCCACCGGATTCCCTATAGCCCTTATTTCAACGAAACTTGCCGCCGGATTAACGATGGATGAAATCCCATACTGGAAAGAAGGAACGCTTGAAAAGTATGAACCGAGCGGCGATTATGTGGTTGTTAAGTTCGCGCGGTGGGCTTTCGAGAAATTTCCCAAGGCAACCGATATCCTCGGAACACAGATGAAAGCTGTCGGAGAGGTTATGAGCATAGGAAAAAATTTCAAGGAAGGATTCCAGAAATCCATTCGCTCTCTTGAAATAAACAGATACGGGCTGGGTGGCGCGAAAAATTTCAAAGAGCTTTCACTCCAGCAATTAAAAGAAAAACTGGCCACACCATCAAGCGAACGTGTTTTTTTGATGTATGAAGCCCTTCGCAAGGGTATGAGCGTTGAAGAATTGTATCACCTGACATATATCGGGCGCTGGTTCATCTCTGAGATGAAAGAACTCGTTGCATTCGAAGAAAACCTGCTTGAGCATTCCTGGGAAGACCTGCCGGATGAAACGCTCATAAAGGCAAAGGAACTTGGTTTCTCGGACAGATATCTCGCCGGGCTTTTCAAGGTGAAAGAGGGTACAATACGGGAAAAGCGACTATCTCTCGGGAAATATGCACGGTACAAGTCTGTTCCGGTAAGCGGTGTGGAGAATGCGGCATATTACTATTCGACATATAACGATGATATCGATACGGTGCCGGTTTCCGATAAACGGAAAATCATGATACTGGGCGGAGGGCCGAACAGGATCGGACAGGGAATAGAATTCGATTACACCTGTGTTCATGCGGCATTTGCACTGCGTGATGAAGGGTATGAATCTATCATGGTGAACTGTAATCCGGAAACCGTCTCAACAGACTATGATACCTCGAACAAACTGTACTTCGAGCCTCTCACCATCGAGGATGTTCTGGCAATTTACGAAAAGGAAAAACCTGAGGGCGCTATCGTTCAGTTCGGCGGGCAGACACCGCTCAATATCGCACAGGAATTGAAAGACAACGGGGTACATGTTCTCGGAACATCTCCGGAAAGTATCCGTCTTGCGGAAGACAGGGAATATTTCAGGGAACGCATGATTTCTCTCGACATACTCCAGCCGGAGAGCGGAACGGCACGTTCACTCGAAGAATCCCTGAAAACAGCGGAAAAGATCGGATACCCGCTTATGGTACGCCCATCCTTTGTACTCGGCGGCCGCGGCATGGAAATAATTTATGATGAAGAAATGCTACGCAAGTACGCCCGTGAGGCAATTCAGGTAAGTCCCGAATATCCAATGCTGATTGACAGGTTCCTCGAGGATGCCATTGAAGCCGAGGTCGATGCCCTTTCGGACGGCGAGGAAACATTTGTCGCAGCGATCATGGAGCATATAGAGCTTGCGGGTGTACACTCCGGAGATTCCGCCTGTGTGATTCCCACGAGAACGATCAAAGAAGAGCATCTTAAAACCATAGAACACTATACCGCCCGGATAGCAAAAGAACTCGGGGTAATCGGTATAATGAACATTCAGTACGCGATATGTGATGACAAAGTCTACATCCTCGAAGCCAATCCGCGGGCATCCCGGACTGTTCCACTGATTTCAAAGATTACCGGCATTACTCTGGCACGTATAGCCACGCAGATAATGCTCGGGAAAAAACTGAGCGAGTTTCCCGAACTGAAAAAGCGTAAACTCCCCTATTTCGGGGTAAAAGAAGCAGTATTCCCTTTTAATATGTTTCATGAGGTAGATCCTCTTCTCGGACCGGAAATGAGAGCAACCGGCGAGGTCTTGGGCATTGCAGAAAGCTATGGGCTTGCGTTTTATAAAGCTCAGGAAGCAACGGGATCACATCTCCCCGTTGATGGAACTGTACTTTTAACCGTTGCCGATAAGGATAAATCTCAACTGCTGCCCATAGCCCGGCAGATCAAGGAGCTTGGATTTAATATCTATGCAACCAAAAACACCAGCCGCTTCCTTAAGCAGAACGGAATTCAAAATACCAACATCAAGAAACTGCACGAAGGCCGTCCGAACATCATGGATGCGATAAAAAACAGAGATATTAATCTCATTATTAATACGCCTGTCGGCCGTTACAGCAAATATGATGACAGTTTTATACGTATGATGGCTATCCAGCAAAAAATACCGTATGTCACTACCATAGCTGCTGCAGAGGCAAGCGTGAAAGGCATCGAGGCAATAATAAACGAGAAGTCGTCACCGAAACCTTTGCAAGAATATTACAAATTACGATAGCTCTAAACAGTTCGGAGCATGTGATAAAGCTCAAAGCAATATTCTATATATTCCAGAAAAAAAGCCCTGTTAAATCAGCAGGGCTTTTTTCATCTATCATCAACTCACACAGCTCATTTAACCAGTGTCATCTTCACCGTTCCGGAGTAATCACCCGACTTCACCGTATAAAAATAGACTCCGGCAGAAAATGCTGAAGCATCCCAGACGAGCGAATGCCTGCCGGCATCCATGAAATCATTCGCCAGAGTATCGACTTTCTGGCCTGAAATGTTGAAAACCTCAACAGCAGTTTGATCTGCCTCCGGCAGCATGAACGTGATTGCTGTCACAGGATTGAACGGATTGGGCGAATTCTGGTCGAGGGTGAATACAGTCTGTTCCTCTTCTTCCACTGCGACAGGACTGTTTTTAATCACTCCATGCACAGAGTCAAAAGCATGATAATAGGTTTGTAAGCTATAATCATTGCCGGCAGCGTTCATGTATAAACCGTCAAAGTTCGAGCCGTTGTCACAGATCTGGCCGCCGCCGCCCGATTTTTCATCGTCAAACAGCAGGTAGCCGATTCCGGTGCCATCCGGTGTTGAGACTCCAAGGGAGAATATTCCATAATGGAAATAAAGAATATTAAAGTTGTTAGAATCGATGCCTACGGCATTACGATAAATGGAATCTCCGATACAGTGCCAGGCAGGTTCGATACGTCCCTCAAAAGCATTATCGAGAAAGTAATCGCCGTTACTGTTTTCGAAAACGATCATGTCGTCCTCATCATCCTGATCATTGAGAAGCCTCGAGGTATTAACCATCTGATGCATGCAACTATAGGCACCCAGAAGGAACCATCGATTTTTACCGCGTGAATGCATATACCTGAACTCGCCATTCCGGTAATTATTTACATTGGTATCATCAGGCATATACCAGTCCGGCATCTGCTTGTCAAATATTTCATCGCCGTCAAAATCCACACACCGCAGTCTGTTCCATTCATCCCCTTCAGCTATATTTGCAGAAACAACATATATGAAGTTCCGGTCGGTATACGACGGATTATAGGTACCGTATTCCATCCATGAAAGCTCGTCCCAGCCGAGCCAGGATTCATCAAGCACCGCCTCGCCGCCCGTAACAAACTTCCATTTCAACATCGTACTCGTGTCGTTTCTCCTGCAGCAATTGTAGAAAATACTGTAATCGCCGGGGTCCAAAACCTGAAGGCCGTACATATTTTCCCCACTATTTGTGGGACACATGGTGGTCTGCAATAACGCTTCATCCTCAGGATTACTGCCGATTACCCACTTATAGACAGTTCCCGTAGGATAATTCCCGGTCATCAGAGGCCGTGCAAGCGGCAAACCGTCCGCTCCGGACTCATTAATATGGTATCCCCATGAATATCCATACCCAACAAAATCACTCACTAATTGTTTCCGGGTTTTATGGTCATACGCCCAGAGATAGTAGTTATATTCTCCGGGAACAACATCTTCGCCGTCCTGGCCGGTACCTTCCCATGTAATAGTATTATTACCGGTCGAGGTTTCGTACCTGTCAGAGATATATACGGTTGTATCAATTTTATTTACATAGTGCCACCCTAAAAAACCGTTGCGGACGTTCCGAATATCATCTGCCTGGTCTTTTGTTGTAATTACCAGCCACACTGCAGCGGGAGTCCCCTCGACGGTAAATGGTATGTCGAGTTTCGTGTCCTTGAATGAATAGGTTATCTCGGCAGGCGCTGTGAGCGTCAGGATTGTCGGGTCAAATCGTGCGGCGAATGACATCGATGCAGGAAGGAAAATCAACAGGAATGCATATACTACGTTTTTCATTGTCACATCACTTTCTTCTATTTATGAAGTTTCATGAATTGTACAACCAGATGGAATCAATCCGGTTCAATTAAAAAAGGACGGTGAAAAAGGACTTTTTACCTCCCTCTTAAAAATCTCACATGGAAGATGATTTATCAAGTATTATTTTTGGTTACCGGGAAATGTGCAGTGAAAAAGCTGATAAATCTTATGAATTACAATTATCGCGGACAAAGTTCTCTCAGTATTCTGCATACTTCCAGCATCCTTTCCGGGGAATGGGTTGGTAAAGGGATTTCCTCACGGAATTCTATACATGAGTCATCTGTCATGATACTTACACGTTTATACAACTGATTTTCTTCAGAATATTTTGCGATGTTTGTACCACATAAGGTTGCGGATAGCGGGAAATCGTATGTATTGTATTCGATCTGAACCATCCCGATGCCCTTTGCGAGCCACCATTTTCTCACCGAGTTTTCACAATACATAGTAAGCGTGGTGGCATCGAATGCCCCGATTTCTGTTTCTATTCTTTCTGTCCCGCCTGTTTCTATGGTTGTTTCGATTTCAATCGTTTCATTATAACGTTTGCTGAATTCGAAAGCATCGAAATAACGCCAGGTTATATCGGCTGAAACATTGTTTGTATACGAATCGTTCTCGAGAAAATCCATCTGGTTTTTCAAAACGATATATCCCGGCGAATACACGGTTTCAATATTCAATTGCTCGACCGGTTCAGCATCCTCTTTCATAGTCCGCCATATGTTTAATTCTTCGACTGTTTTTGACAGGGAAATGGTATCATCTGCAATATCATAGGAATCGACCACATAATACCGGTACCTTTTTATACGGTTTTTTATGCACACCGTATAGTTTATAAGGCAGCTTCGTGTGTTTTCCTCATCAATCGACACCTCGAGTTCGGAAAAATTCCAATACTCTTTCTCACCTTCATTATTCAGAAAAGTCAAAGCTGGATTTTTATACCGATACTTCCAGCATGCTCCCAGGGGTGCCGGAAAATAAGAATCTTCTTCATAGTGAAATAGGTCCAGATAGATAGAGGTTTCATTGAAATTTCCATCCGAATCCACACCTTTCAATGTAATTTTATTCCATCCCGTACTGAGACGATCAACAGTAAGCTCTCTGCCTGTTCCCAGAACGCCATCACTTTCTGAATACCAGGTAAATGCGTTCTCAGGCAGTTCGCCGTCCTCGAAATCGTACCCTTCTCCGCTCAAATGAATATCGAAAACATTATGACTGCTGCGATTTTCCGGTGCAAGGATTTTTACGAACGGAAGCTGGGAATCTATAATAATCTCGATATCCTGGGGCTGCCCGTTTATGATGACCAGTGCTTTATCCTTAATATGAAATGTGGTATTCGACCGCTTAATAATAAAGGTATATCGACGAACCGGAACATTCTTGAGGACTGCATAACCGTCTTCATCGGTAATGGTGGTCATAGAAACGGGTGAGGTGTTTATGTGCATGCCGTTTAATGGCTGGCCCAGGATATCCTTTACATAAATATTTATTGTTACGCTCGATGCTATTACAAATTTCCACTCTTTGATCGATCTTTTCGTAAGCCGGTAATCACGGTAAAAAATGGGGATATCCGAACGTGATAAAACAATCTGGTAATCTCCCTCGAGGATATTTTCAAAAAATACGCGTCCTTCTCTATTGGTAACACGTTTGGTAGTACCGGGAAATGTCGTGACGTTGACACCTTTGAGCGGATTACCCGATTCATCGACAACGATAACCGAGAAGTCATAAAAATTCTGCGCTTTCGGGCTGGAGGGATTTTTTCCGCACCCATGAAAGATAACACCGCAAAATATCAGGACTACCAATACATATATAGTTTTCACGTTTCTCATAAAAGTCCTGCGAAAAACTATAAGGTTTAGGATTTAAGCTATCAAGGGTCAACGCAAAGCGTTGATTTACAAGCCCTTGACAGCACCACAGTCGTATATTTCATTACAGGGTGTGTGAAAAGACTTTTTCACCGCCCCCTTACAATAATCACCTGATGAATAAAAATTTTCTCGTTTGCGACACTGTCCTCCCACGTATCCAGTAAAAATACATTCCCGATGACAGGCCATCGGCATTCAGCCGGATAGTATGTATCCCGGGATTTTCAAAATCCCTGTCGATTGACATAACCTTTTGACCGACACTGTTGAATACTTCGAAAACTACACGGTTTCTTTCAGGCAGCCGGTACGTTATGGTTGTCTGGGAATTGAACGGATTGGGATAGTTCTGGTTCAGCTCAATGGTTTCGGGGAGCAATTCATCGCTTATTACAAGAGAAACTTTCTGTACCCACCTCGGCGTTATATTTCCATAGAGGTCTTTGGGATTGAATCCCACATTTTCGATTACTTCATTAAATGAGCTCTGCTGAATCGTTTCGCGGGTTATTTTGCAGGGATAGCAGGACGTATCCCCGTTCATAATCCGCATTTCAACGGTTTTCTGGACTTCGAATATATTCATTGATGTCAGATCGTCCACAGTCAGCGAATCACAATACACCGTCACCAGTAAATCGGCACTGGTATCCTGCAGGCAGTCGAGCAGATAAAGCGTGTTTGCTTTTTTTGCAACAAAACTCATGTTTTTGGTATTGACAAACCTGTGGTAGCCCATGCCGATCAAATGGAATTTTTCTGTATACAGGTTTCCAACCGGCGGTGCATCCACATCGATGACGATTTCGTCACCTTCCGGGTGGATATGAAAGATTTCTATACCGGATGGAGTATATTGATAGTGTTTAATTCCACTGATGAGACTGGTAAATCTGGCATACGTATTAGGATTTGTTTCGGAACCGAAACAGGTATATCTGATACCGTCAAACACATCACTCTCATCTCCGAGGTTGCCGCCATGCTGCGAGGAATACGCTTCGTCATGAGACCAGAAATCAAGATTATCGCCTCCCTTTTCACTGTCAGCAAATATACCTGAAGGGAAACCCGCATCACGGTATTTTCCATCGGCACACACAAGGTCGCATAGTTTCTTCTGTTCATCATTATTTGAAGAATTAAACACTGATACATGCCATATAAGGAGCCCGTTTTGAGGCAGACCCCGGTCATAATAGATACTGTCATTTCGACGGTTTTCCAGGAGATAATATTCGGAGAGCTTCCCGCCGTTCCCAATCCAGATCCGGTACACTTTCCCTTTTTCCAGAAATGCATCGCTTATCCTGATACCCCTGTGGAGACCGTAAAGGTCGACAAGATTTTCATTGTTTTTCCCGATGCAACCCATCAGCATTCTGGAGTAGGCACAGGGAGAAACCGGCCCTTCAGTGCCGTACCAGCCCATGTATCCCCATCCCATAAATCCCCAGTATCCGATTCCGGCGGAATCGCTCTGGGGGTCTTTATAATACGTATCATATAAATCAATGAGACCGAGGTTATGGCAGTATTCAAGACATATACGACCCGTGGCTTCCTGGAGATTGCCGGCAACAACCACACAGCCGGATAGATTGTCCACCTTTATAAACGTATCCCTTGAATTCCTGTCCCCCGTAGAATAGTAAAAATCCGTTTCGCTTAAGCGATTGACTGATAGAGACTTATCCGAGACGAGAACATCAGGACAGGACATGGGCACAAGTACCAGATAATCTACATAGCCATCATCATCGCCGCTTCCCGGTATTCCATCAGAGCCATCATTGTCAAACCTTGAAAAATCTACCGAAGGGTCTCTGTCAAGCATATTGAGCACATGAGTTGTATATATATCTAAATTATCATGATAATATAAAGACCAGTTGGGTAATTCATAGAGGTTCGGCAGGTATTCTCCGGTAACTTTATACTGGCCGAACGAAATGGTATCGAAGTAATGGGAAACACTGCCCGGATTGCCGTCAAACAGTTTTCCGGCCCATTCAGGCGCTTCCGTAATGCCCTGAGCCTCACCCTTGAATTTCGTGAAAACCGTCACCATGTGCACCGGATTAATGTTCCTGGTTGATGGGCCAATGTTTTTATGAAGCGTATGACTATCATTGCCCTGTGAGTAAACAACTCCCGGCACAACAAAAAAGGCGCTGATTATCAACAGTGCAAGACTCATTCTTAACGTGCGGTTACTGTTCATGCAGTTACTACCTTTTCACTTTTTTAATTAATCTGTCTTTTCCAATAAACCTTAAAAGCATACAATAACGTATTACTATAGTAAATTTACCAATATAAATCATTTTGTCAAGTGTTTTCTTTAAATTATAATTTCTACTGAATCGAAATATCAGGTTTATACAAAACAGTTCAAAAATAGCGTAAACTTTAATAGTAATGATTGCATATTACTGCACCGCAGTAAACACCTCCATTTCCTTATGGGCTATACCTCCTTCCTGAATAAGGGCATAGACCACCATATTGATACCCATTTTGAGCTGCGGTTCGTTTTCGTACTCCTGCTCCCAGCTTCTGGCATATCCCTTGTCTGAATATATCGCCACAAGACGGTCCTTAATCCATACTCCCTCGAGATAATACACCTGTTTTTGATTTTCCCTCAGTCTAAAATATTTACTATCAGGATCATAGCTGATTTCATCAAGCTCACCACCGATTGGCGGTCCATCATCAAAATCAAAGAAACAATGGTAAAGAGGATGATCGTTTGGTATTGGGAGAAACACCGCATCATTACCGAGCGAATCTCTCAGCATCTGTTTCAGCGAAGCTTCGGCAGGGCACATTTCCTTCTCCGGTGTTCCGTTTTCAAGAACAGCAAAACCGCCATTTCTCAGATATTCACCGAAATTCTTTGCCTCAACTTCCGTGAGTTCAAACTTATCGATAACTGATAAATACACAAACGGGGTATCAAACAGTTTTCTTGAATCGATATAGAGGTGTTTATCAACTTTTGACCTTATTTTTGTAAACTGGTTGAGCGCATCGGAAAGATGGACTATCCCTCGTTTGTAGTCAGGCTCAATATGTGTCCCCCATAATGTGGCAATATAAATAAATCCCTTTATATTCTCTTTGTTCTGAGGGTCCTGAATAACCAGCCCTTTATATTTACCAATATCGAGATCATTGATAGTGATCATTTCTTCTTTCATCGAGATTTGATTGTCCGGTTTCCGTAATGTGCTCATATCGATGTCAATGTGCTCCGGAACAAAGAAGTATTCCGTTGCGTCCGCTTTCATTTCAGAGATATATTCATAAGCGGTTATTCTGCCCATCAATATATCCGGCATGGTTTTCATTTTTATATCTGCGCTTGGAATTTCTCTTCTGGCAATCGCTTTTCTGCTGTACTCACGTTTTTTGATACGTCTCTTTCTGAACTCGAATGGTTTTGTCATCCGTGGACGGCGTATGACCAGTTCCATGGTGGGCGGCTTAACCACTTTAACTTCGGTTCTTTTGAACATGAAATACGACCCAATCGCCGCATGAAAGGCAACCGCTACGATAAATCCGAGGAACAGAAGCTTTTGAGTCTCCCTCTCGAGTTTCTCTATGTTAATACTATCCGTAGATTTTGAGAATCTCTCTGAACTATATTCATCATACATGTTCATTACCACGTTTCTACTGTTAATATCCCGTATACATTTTTAAAAAGAATGAAGACTGCTTGTAATCCTCCCATGTACGGCCGGAATCATCAAAACCGACCTGTTCCAGTTTAAAGCCCCACAACCCCCAGACATCAAATCCGAAATAATTGGTTCTGTTGGCAACCTGCAGTATATAGTTCTTTTGACGGTAATCGTTACGGTCATCGAGATAATCATGGTACCTGAACTCGAAATCATTAAATCCCTGGGTGCCGAAAGTAATAGTGGTATCATCCGATATCCTGTACATTACATAGGTCAGGGGAATTAGCATCGAATAATATTCTTCCGGGTTTACATGGTATGAACGGTCATATTTATAAAACCGCAGCTTTATACCCGATGACAGTGTCCAGTTTCCCAACTGTTTTGTATACGATACTTTATGAGACATTGCAATGGTTTTGAGAATACCGGGAAGCTGGAACGTGTTGTCATACATTATTCCTCCAATCTGACTGTTGCGCTCATATTTTATAAAGTTCTCGAGGGTAACAGAAGGTACCGCCCTGATTCTCGATTCAAGAAACAATTTATTAACACGGGAATTTCGGTATTCAAGTTTGTCAAAGTGTTCACGCTTCCTTAACATCCACCCGGATTTATAAGCGCTTAAATCAGCGATTTTTCGTTCCTCAACATACACGGAATAGGGATCATGGATATTATCCCGGATTCTCTCATACCGGTATTCTGCACTTAACCTTCCCACAGTAAATACATTATAGTCAAGCTTGAATTTTGCATAATCGTTGAATGTCCTGTTATCCACTCCCACACCACGTGTCCTGAGCGACCCTGTTATGAAATTTACACTCTTCTGAGGCGTAAACCTCAAAAAGAAATGATATCCCTTACGGTCGTGGTCATAGGGCATATCGACATAATTATCATCCTCACGGAAATCGGGAACGGTATTATTATCGAAATCATCCCCCATCGCGAAATTCTCCGGGTCTGCATCAAACATCAGAAACGGCTCATAATAATCGGGGATGCCGTTCATGTTCCGCTCGGTGTCCGGAATGCCGTCATGGTCAACATCGAAACCGGGATACACACCATCTCTATCATCATTATCCGCATACTGGTCATAATCGTCATTGTCCGCGATTAATGTTCCCAAACGACGAACTTGAGGCATGTAAAATTTTCCCATTTTGAAATATTCGCCAGCCAGACCAAAATATTTCCAGTCTTTATTTACAGTAACATAATATGCATGATCGGTCAGTGAAGAACGATGCCCTGTCCGTGGATCCCAGATGGTAAGCTTCTGCATGGGAATCCCGCTCCCGGGAAGACCATCGGGAAACATGTAGTAATGAGTGTTGGTGACATATTCTCCTCTGATTTTACAGCCGTAATAATCAAAGTTTGCATCAAACCCGTATATTGTGTTTCCGACCTCATAGCCGAAATCAATTTTTACCGTACGGATATTCGATTCGTTTTTCACATTACCCTCTGCTACAGCCATCGTCTCCCAGTATTCTGTATGGTAATATGACTGGTTATCGCCTTTTGCTTCATGACCACCATCGGGGTGCTTGGTATATATTACCGAAGTTTGTATCCGGTAATCATTCGATACCGTTACTTCGGCCTGAACCCGGTTCACATTTTCAGTTATCGTTGAAATGTCGAACCAGTAAACAACATATTTTGTTCCGTTTACCTGAAGCGGCTTGCCGGCCGGATCGGCAATTGAATAATACCCGGTAAGCCAGTTTAAATTACAGTAATGGGTTAAATTATTCGTGTTCCAGCCCTTTCTCAGATCATTGTGAAACATATAATCAACATATTTGGGTTTATTCATATTTAAATGTCCAATTGTTGGTAAATCATTTGAAACAGTATAAATAGTATGGCTCATAAAATTCGTATTGCCCATAATATAATGCGGTCTAAAGGGTTCAAAACTTCCTTTAAACGGTTCAACAGCGCTAATTGATTCCCAGGTGAGGTCATCGAGAATAACCTGCGGCTGTATGTCATCACGGTACACACCGTTGACTTTGAGCCGTACATTATAAACAACAGGGCCGTCACCATCCCAGGGCGAATCATCGATAACACGTACAAGATAAATCATGGGAGTCGGGACATTATCCTGGAGCGTCCCTTTCCAGGAATCTCCCTTTTCACGGGTTCGCTGTTGATAGTAATTGGTAACATAGGTTGAACCGATATTGAGCGCACCGAAGCGTCTCCGGAAATGAAATCCCCGTATCATACGCATATTGTCAGGCAGCGTTCTGCTCCAGCGGCTGGTAACACCATTTGAATTGACAATACTCGCCTGGTAATTAGCCGACTGAAAATCGACCCGCATGCCGGTCAAACCCGGTGTGCTCAAAGTCAGCGGAGTAAATATCGTTCGAAGCTTTTCAGCACCCATGAGAGCCACCGCCCAGTCATCGGTTGACTCTCGTATCGCCCATACACCATCAAGGTCTTGAGTTGTTGTGAGGTAATTGATGTAATTCCACGGCCCGTATGCCTCTGTAGTGCCGTCATCATATTTCGTCTCGTGCCAGATGTTTGCGGTTGCACTCATTTTGACCAGACGGTCTCCGAACTCGTTATACGACCACTTCCTGCGGCGGTTCTCGAGAATACGGTAGGATTCGAATCCACGGAACGCGTAATTTTCGTAACGGTCATTCATATCGTAATAGTCATATCCCCATTTCCTGTAGCGGTCGAATTCACGGTTGAAATTGCCAAGGAAGGTCTGGCTGCGGGAGTGATTGTTCGAGGTGTTCAGGGCTTTCAGGCGGTCTGTTGTGGACATTTCGAGCCAGTCTTCATCGGTGTATTTACGTAGTTCATAGATGTTTTTGTTTTGAGCATATATATTAATCTGGGAAATAATAAGAACTGTAATTACTGTTACAGCACTAAGGTATATTCTCATACATAATCCATAGTAAGAAATTGAGACGGCTATAAGCCCCCTAATCCCCCGGAGGGGGACTAAAAAACTATCTCTATTTCACCAGTGTCATCTTCATCTTCTTTTCATTCTTTCCCGCTTTTACCGTATAGAAATACACCCCGGCTGAAAATCCCGAAGCATCCCATGCAACTGAATATTTCCCAGCTTCCAGGTAATCATCCACAAGTGTATCGACTTTCTGACCAGATATGTTGTATATGTCAACGGTTACGTGATTAGATTCCGGAATAGTGAAGCCTATCGTGGTACTCGGATTAAACGGATTAGGTGTGTTCTGCTCAACACTAAATGCTGCCTGTTTATCTTCTTCGACTTCAGTTGGTTCATCTGTTATCACTCCATGTGCAGAATCAAAGGCAATATAATATGTCTGGGTACGATCACCCCAAAATTTATTATCAGGTGTCGCTGCACCATTCATATATAAACCATCATAGTTTGATCCGCTGTCACAAAGCTGGCCGCCACCTTTTTGTCCGGCATAATCACCTTCTGTAATGATATCATCGGCAAAAGACATATAACCGATTCCCGTACCATCCTGGGTTGCTACGCCAAAGGAAGTTATACCTAACCAGGCGGTATGAATAATAGAAAAGTTGTTTGAATCCATACTGATGGATTCACGTAGTATATGGTTGCCCTGAGTAAAATCATTACAATACCAGGGAAACACAATATCCGGTTCCCAGCCGTTATCCATAAAGTAATCACCGTTGCTGTTCTCAAAAACAACCAGATCGGTATCATCCTCCGGGTCGTCAAGAAGTCTCGATATATCAATCGTTTGAAGCATACAGCACAAGGGGCTGAGAAGAGACCAGCGGTTTTCAGTACGTGAGTACATTCTTTCTATCGTACAGTATCTGTGATATTCATGCGGCATATACCGGTTAAACATCTTTCTATCATATATTAAATCACCGTCAAAATGTATGCATTTGAGACTGCCAATTTCAGCATTATCACTACCGGGATTTGCAATATAAAGGTAATTGCGATCTGTGTAACATGTTGAACTCCCACCTCTAAATATACCCCATTCTTTCCAAGCAATTTCATCCCAACCGAGCCAGTCCTGGTCGAGTTCAGCCTCACCATCGGTAATAAATTTCCATTTGAGAATAGTAACGTATTGTTCATCATCTTTATATGTAACAGTGGTGTGGTAGAAGATATCGTGATTTTCGGGATTTAAAACAGGACCACCATAGATAGCCCCACTTGGAAGTTTTTGTCGCTGCTCATAAGTAATAGGACACATTGTTGTCTGAAGCAAGCCTACATCGTTTGGGTTGCTCCCTACCACCCATTTGTAATGAGTTCCAACTCGCTTGTAACTTATTGAATAATCAGATAAAAGCGGTAATTGATTACCCATGAGCAGCGGTCTGGCAAGCGGCATGCTGTCCTCGCCCAACTCGTACATCTGACTGCTATGTGTAAAAAATTCATATCCAACCGTTGTATAATATGAAGCCAACTGCCTGTCAGATTGATCATCATATGCCCATAAGTAATAGTCATATATTCCTGCTTCAACGAAATCACCATCCTGATTATTTCCATCCCATATAATTTCATTATCACCGATATACTGCTCATATCGTTGAGAAACATACACTGTCGTATCGATTTTATTCACATAGTGCCAGCCAAGATGACCGTTGCGTACATCGACAATATCCTCCGCCTGGCCGTGAGTGTTTATTACAAGCCAGACAGCGCCGGGAGTGCCTGAAATTGTGAACGTAATGGTCAAGGGCTTGTCGTTGAATTTATATTCGATTTCGGGGGGGCAAGAGAGTTTCATGACTGTCGGTTGGAAATCGGCGGCGAAGGAGCATATTACTGATACACTTATTCCAATAGCAATTAAAAATAATCTTTTCATTTTATATCTCACTTCAGTACCGTCATCTTCATCGTTTTTTCATAAATGCCAGATTTAACGGTATAGAAATACACACCGGCTGAAAATCCCGACGCGTCCCAGGTAACTGAATGTTTCCCTGCTTCCATAAAGTCATCAACCGATGTATAAACTTTCTGACCAGCTATATTATATATGTAAATGGTTACATAATTTTGTTCAGGAATCGTAAAGCTTATTATTGTACTCGGATTAAACGGATTCGGTGTGTTTTGTTCGACACTGAATACTGCATGTTTCTCTTCTTCAACCGTGATTGGTTTATTTGTGATAATGCCATGGGCAGAGTCAAAAGCCACATAATATGCCTTGGCAATATCCTCCCTATAGTTTGTCTCAGGAGTAGCTGCACCATTCATATACAAACCATCATAGTTTGATCCGCTGTCGCATAATACACCGCCACTTTTATAAAATTTTTCGGTATCAGTATCATCGGCAAAAGACATATAACCGATCCCCGTACCATCCTGAGTTGCTACACCAAAGGAAGTAAAGGAAGTCAAACCCAGCCAGATGTTATGAATTATTGAAAAGCCGTTTGAATCAATACTGATAGATTCAGGTATAACTTGGTTTAATTGACTATAATGACTACAATACCAGGGGAATTCACTATCCGGTTCCCAGCCATTATCCATAAAGTAATCACCGTTACGGTTCTCAAAAACAACCAGATCGGTGTCATCCTCCGGGTCGTCAAGAAGTCTCGATATGTCAATCATCTGAAGCATACAGCACCATGGGCTGATAAGAAACCAGTGGTTTTCTGAACGGGAGTACATTCTTTCTATTGTACAGTATTTGTTATATTCATACGGCATATACCGGTTGAACATCATCCTGTCATATATCACATCACCTTCAAAACTTATGCATTTGAGCATGCCAATTTCCCAACTACCACTACCGGGATTTGCAATATAAATGTAATTGCGATCTGTGTAACATGTTGAACAATCGTAACTACCTGATATCCACCATTCTTCCCATATTGCTTCATCCCATCCGAGCCAGTCCCGGTCGAGTTCAGCTTCACCATCGGTAATAAATTTCCATTTGAGAATAGTAGCGTACTTTTTCCAATCATTTTCATCTTCAACAATAGTTTTCTTACTGGTGTGGTAGAAAATATTGTGATTATCAGGATTAAAAGCAGGACCACCATAGATTAATCTTCTTCTAACATCTTGTTGTGGCTGTTGATAATACATGGCGCACAGCGTCGTTTGAAGCAAACTTCCATCAGTAGGATTGCTGCCTATTTCCCATTTATAATGAGTTCCAAACCGCTTGTAACCTACAGAATTATCTGATAAAGCCAGTTCTTGATTGCCCATGAGCAGCGGTCTTGCAAGCGGCATGCCGTCCTCGCCCAGTTCATAAATCTTACAGCTCGGATTAAAAAATGCATATCCAACCGTTACGAAATAGCTTGCCAACTGCCTGTTGGATTGATCATCATACGCCCATAAATAATAGTCATAAGTTCCTGCTTCAACAGGTTCTCCGTCCTGGTCATTCCCATCCCAGATAATTTCAGTCTCACCGATATCCCGTTCATATCGTTGAGAAACATATACTGTCGTATCGATTTTATTAACATAATGCCAGCCAAGGTGACCGTTGCGTACATCGACAATATCCTCCGCCTGGCCGTGAGTGTTAATGACAAGCCACACAGCAGCGGGAGTGCCTGAAATTGTGAACGGAATGATTAGTGGCTTGTCGTTGAATTTATATTCGATTTCGGGGGGGCAAGAGAGTTTCATGACTGTTGGCTGGAATTCGGCGGCGAAGGATAATGTCGATACAAAAGGTATTCGTACCATGACAGCAATAATGACACATGCTATCATTACCACGCTTATGCTGATAGTTTTCATGTGTCTCAGGTTCCTTATGTGTAAGATCATATTTTTATTAAAGTAAATCTACTTTAGTAAAATAATAAGCAAAAAAAATCTCCCCCCTTTCAAAATAATACATTCATGTCGGCATGAACTCTTTTTTCACAAACACACGGCTTCTTACTACCTATTCCTTATTCGACAATATTACTTCCCAGGAGAAACTGTCTTCGGAATTGTACGCATTGTATTTTCGGATATTTTCGACTTTTTTTCTCCCATTCGTTCCTGCATCAACGGTTCCGCCGGTGGAATGAGTAGAATGTGTACGTTTTTTGTACTCTGCAAAATTAATCCTTGATTGCAATAAGAATTCCTCGATACCGGACTCCTCTGATGTTTGTATTGGAGCAGGTTTTTTACGTTCAGCTTCTTCCGGAATGCTTGCTGCGCTTTTTTGTTCCGTATCATACGTATCAATAGTATCCATGCTTTCGGGTGAAGGTGGGGTATCCATGTCTGCCTGAGAATTCACCGTGGCAGACGGCGATTGTTTTTCGGCGCCTGCAGAAACCGGAGTATGCTTTGAGTCAGGGAACGTCATACCGTGCCTGTCGATTTCAACCTTTTCCAGGGGACTTTCGGAAGCTTGTGTTCGGGGTCGGGTTTCACTTATTACGGTTTCGCTTTCACCGGAAGTTCTGTCCTCTCTTTCCGGCGCCTTATAGAACGGAGTTGTTACAGCGATTTTTTCAGGGTATGAAAATTTCGGTTTATATTCCAGTGCACTGCTTTTCACAGCAATCGTATCAATGTTGACTTTTTCCGGAACCTGCAGAGCGGCATAATCTCGCTTTCCCTTGAAACTGATGAACACCGATACAACCATAGCCGCCAGGCACAAAAACAGGATAATGGCAATAATTCCAGCACGTGCGTTAATAAAAATCTGCCCCGATTCCTCGAGCATACGTTCGACTCGCCGTCTCAAAGTAGATTTAAACGACATGATGCCGGCGGCGAGGCCCATACCGGAAACCTGCGTATGAAAACGCTCAGCGAAATCGACCAGTTGAGCGGCATATATTCTCGGATTACGGCTTAATTTCACAACATAATCGTCACACGCATAATCGCTTGTATTCTCTATACAGTCGGAAAGTACTCTCATGAGAGGCTGCACCGGCAGAAGAGCTCTCCCGATATAACTCAACATATTCCATAAACAATCCCTGCGAACAAGGTGGGCAAACTCATGTATGAGAACTTCCCTGGTTGCTGTCATGCCTTCGGGCAGAATAATAGCGGGTCTGAAGATACCGGTAATAAAAGGACTTTCTATGAGTGGACTCTGCAAAAGAAGCGGCATTTTGCTATCAATCTGATAGGCAATAGCCCTGCTTTTTATAAAAACTTCCAGTTCCGTATCATCCGCATTCATGCGAATATAAACAATTCTCAAAAAGTGTACGAAGAGTCGTATGCCATAGAAAAGCGTAATTGATAGCCAGAGTATCGTGATAACACTAAAAAGAACAGCCCTCCAGCTCATAAACGATGAGTGGATTTCATTCTGAGGAAAACCGGGGTAATTTTCATGGAGGTTTCCATTTCCCAAATCATTTTCTCCTTCTCCGGTTCCTTTCTGTTCAATATCTTTTCCGGAATACGCTTTTTCAGACAAACCTTCATGTACATCCTTTTGAGAAAGTCGGTGAAGCGATTCGGAGGTTTCGAAGAGACTGAATGACTCAACGGGGACATCGAACGTTATCCCTGTCAATCCCAGGTCACCGAGGAAAACCGACACAACCGGGCACAGGAAAACCGCTACAAGAAATGCCCGCAGCACAAAAGATTGAACCGCCGCGCCCTTCTTCTTTAAAGCAAACGAGACACATAGACCTATACCAATGAGAATGGTGGAGTGCAAAAGAAGGTTTGCGCCAATCATGACAGCATAGTTTGAAACATGCAATAACCGCTCGAGAACGGGTATTTCAAACATGGTCATTTCTCCCTTTTATTAATCAGCTTTCGAATATTTTCCAATTCCTCGGGCGGTATATATTCATTCTTGATAAGGTATGAAACCAGCCCTGCCGGCGATCCTTCGAATATTTTGTCCACAAAGTCCTTTAAAGCGCTCCGGGTAACATTTTCAACTTCCACCAGCGGGTAAAAAATAAACGTACGCTCATCAATATCGTGGTCGATGGCCCCCTTGTTCTCGAGTTTCCGAAGGAGCGTTTGCACGGTACTGTGGGCAATCGGCTCGATTCTGTTCAATGCATCGGTAATTTCACGGGCATTGACACGTCCCTTCTCCCAGAGAACCTGCATAATCCTCCACTGTACACGCCCTAATCGTATTCCTGACATTTAGAATCCCTCCAAAAAAAGAATTAACATTTTATAAAAGTAAATTTACTATAGTAATATAATTTGTCAAGTATTTTTTTTCTTTTATTCATATTTGAATTGAACGATTCCGGTGCAGGGGCAAGCCCTTGCGGTTGCCCAAAATATATATACAATGTGGGTAGGGGCAAACCCTACCCCTGCGATAATTGTCGAACATATGATGCAGGAAAATGTGAACAAAAAAAGCAGCCCGGATCGATACCACCGGGCTGCCCTTTGTGAATCTGCGGAAATTCTTTGCATCATGTATTATTTCACCAGCATCATCCTGTTTGAAACAACATTATCCCCAGTTTTCAAACGTGAAATAAATACGCCGGACGATACTGGTGAGCCGTTTTCATCCCGTCCGTCCCAGAACACCGAATGGACTCCCGGGGTTACATCGCCGGATACAAGCTCACGGATTTTCCTGCCCGTTATATCGTAGATAACAAGATCGACAAATCCCGCTTCGGGGATGGAAAACTCGATCGTCGTAGCAGGATTGAAGGGGTTGGGGAAGTTACGCAGCACAATGAAACTTGAGGGTGCGGCATTCTCAACCAGTGTCGGCAACACCGCATATTTTGCCGCATTGAAACCACAGATATAAATTTCATATCCTACACGGTAATCATTCCTGCCTCCATCCATTAAACTATAGCAGAATGTGGTACCGTCGGGTCTCCAGTTCGGGCTTGTTTCCCAACCATGATTAACATCAAAAGGCGGGGGATATGGTTTATTTGTTTCTTCACCGGTAAAGGCATCAAACGTCTGATCGGTGAAGGTATTATACACATATACTCCGAAACAGTAATCAAATAGCAGCCATAAGCCGTCAGGAGAGAAATTCATATTGCGGCAATAGCCGAATCTTACCTCTTCGAAAAAGGTGAGTTGCTCCAATTCTCCGCCCTCGAACGGCATCCGGTAGAGCTGGCTGACAGTATTGTTGTCAATTCTCTCCATGATATTGACATACACGTACTTATTATCCGGAGATATGGTCGGATCGAGGTATTTCAGCGGGTCCGGACCGAGATTTTCATCGGTTAAATACCTTGTTTCATCGGTTACCGTATCGTAAATGGTCGGAACGCCCTGATGTTCCGCCTGAAGCTCATCGGTGAAAATACGCTCATCATAGTTAATGTACGATATATACCTGCTATCGTTGCTCCAGTGCGCCCTTCCGGCGCCCTCGAGGATTACACTGACTTCTCCGGTATCAATATCAATCCCATAGAGTGTTTTTGTGCTGTATACAACTCTTTCTAACTTCTGGTCATAATCATCAACAGTATGCTGGAAAGCGAGTGTTTTGCTGTCCGGGGTAAACCTGAGGCAATGGACATTGAATGCATTAGTATAAAGTAGTTTTGCCTCGCCGCCTTCCGCCGGAACGAGCCATATAGCATATCGATTGGAATATGGAGAATAACCACTAATCGTAACATGCGTCGTGAACGCAATCCATTCCCCGTCAGGAGAAATTGCCGGATCGATTGGATATTCGGCATTGTTGTAGTCGACACCTGATTCATCAAATGTGATATCAACCTTTATTCCGAAATCAGGCTCGACCTCTGCCAGCGCCGGAACAGCAATCAGTATCGCAATTGTCATTATGAATATGCTGAATGTTTTCATCTTCAATCTCCTTACCCTTTAACATGCGTTAATGTTGAAATCCTGACACATACTTCACGTAGTTTGATGAGTAATCACCTCCTCCGGTACATGTTGAAAGGGATAATGTTATGTGTAGTATAGCTTCCAATTATTCGTATCATTATTTCACCATCATCATCCTTCCGGCAGCAACGCTCTGCCCCATTGTCAACTGTATGAAAAAAAGTCCTGAAGAAACATCGGTGCCGTTTTCATCCCTGCCGTCCCACACTGCCGAGTAAAAGCCCTGTCTCATGTCACGGGACACAAGTTCCCGGATTTTCTGTCCGGTAATATCATAGAGTTCAAGTTTCACATGCCCGGCTTCGTGAAGCGAAAACTCGATCGTTGTCGACAGGTTAAACGGGTTGGGATAATTTCCAAGGATGGTAAAACTCGAAGGATTCTCGTCCTCGACCATAACCACATCATCACCGGTATATCTATCGGGATTAAAATCAAATATATATATAGGACTGCTTAAAAGTGCTCCATCTTTAACCAGGGTTAAAGAATAGCACAATTTGTCGCCAATCGGAGACCACGATGTGTGCAATGCGCCCCTTACCGGTTCTTCCGGAAGGAAAAACCCGCTGTCCTCGCATTTTTCACCCGAAAACAGATAAAATATTTCACCGGTATCTATCCTGTATAAAAGCGGTAGCCAGCATTTCGTGAAAACCACCCACTGTCCGTCGGGTGAAAATCTTATTCCCCGACATTCGTACTCATAATCTTCACGGGATTCAAAAAAGGTGAGCTGTTCGGGTTCTCCGCCCTCAAAAGGTACCCTGAAGATCTGGCCTGCGCCATCTACAGTTTTATTGAAAATAACAGAGAAGCCATCCGGGCTGATCGCCGGAAAATAATATTTATTGTTGTAGTACCCTCCATCCAGAGAAGCTGCATCTGTTATCCCTTCATCTGACAAATACCTCACTTCTTCTGTCACGGTATCATAAATTGTCGGTACTCCGTTGCATTCGCTTTGCATATCTCCGATCCACGTTCCTGGATCAAAATTGACATAGGAAAGATACCTGCCGTCGGAACTCCAATTCGGGTGATAACCGCCGTCGATAATAGTTCGAATTTCTCCTGTATAGATATTAATACTCATGATTTGCGGTATAGGACAGGAATACCGTATTGTTCCCCGGCCGAGTTCTTCTCTTTTACCCCCTCTTGTCGTATCAGTTACACTAGCTTGAAAGGTTATCTCCCGGCTGTCGGCTGTGAAATTTAAATAATAAATCCCCGAATATATGATATTCTCATTTGCTTCTTTAATATCATCAGTGGAATAAATTCTGACATTCTCGCCGCCTTCTGCAGGTATAATATAGATTATACTGCTTACTACATCCGTACAGGCAATCCATTTGCCGTCCGGTGACCATGCCGAACATCCCGTATAAGAACCTATATTACCATATAAAACGAAATCACCGGCAACTGAAAATTCAAATTTAGTGCCGTATTCCGGTCCGACCTGGGTAAACGCTATAGATGAAATAGACAAAATTAACACCACATATATTGATATAAATTTCATCGTACAAATCTTTCCAAAAAAGTAATAATAATAACATTTTATAGACTAAATCTACTAATCTAAATTTAGCATGCTAAATGAAATTTGTCAAGCATTTTTTATACTATTTGATAAATTTATTTTACAAGCATCATACAGTTTGTCGCCTTTGTATTATCCATACTTAAATGTGAAAAATAAATACCAGATGAGACCTCAATGCCGTTTTCATCCCTGCCGTCCCACACTGCCGAATAAACGCCCGGTCTCATGTCACGGGACACAAGTTCCCAGATTTTCTGTCCGGTAATATCATAGAGTTCAAGTTTCACATGCCCGGCTTCGTGAAGCGAAAACTCGATCGTTGTCGACAGGTTAAACGGATTGGGATAATTTCCAAGGATGGCAAAATTCGAAGGATTCTCGTCCTCGACCATAACGTCACCATCACCGGTATATCTATCGGGATTAAAATCGTAGAGAGTAATTGAAGAAGTCGAAAATCCGTTGGTATTACACGTATATAATTGATAACAGAATTTCGTGCCATCCGGCGACCAGTTCGGCTGCTGCATATGTATGTTTTTAAACGTAGTGATATCATCCGGTCTGTCATAGTTTTCGCCGGTAAAAACATCGAACGTTTCGCCTGTGAGCGTATTATAGGCAAGGATAGATATAGAATTATGAAAGAGTATCCACTCCCCATCCGGCGAACATGTTATGGAAAGACATCTTTCACCGCACCAGTCTTTTGCCCGGTAATCGGTAAGCAGTTCCGGTTCACCGCCCTCAAAGGGGATTTGAACGAGCTGACCCGCGTTGTATTCTGTGTAATTCATGATGATATGTGAACCATCCGGGCTGAAAACCGGATACTGGTACTTGTTTTCATCGAAATACGGTCCCTGCGGCACATTTTCCTCTATCAAAAACCTCGTTTCATCGGTCACCGTATCATAGATTACCGGCACGCCGTTACATTCAATCTGTGAAGTATCGATATAAGTGTTGACATCAAAGTATATGTAGGTAAGATACCGGCTATCCCTGCACCAGTTGGGATGAAATCCCCCTTCGGTAATAACCCTGTGCTCCCCCGTATACATATTGATGTTTTCAATGGCAGGTATGAGATTTGTGGATCTATACATTGTTTCTTCTTCATCGAGATATTCACGGTAACTTCCCCGGTCCTCATCGAGCACCCACAGCCCAAAGGTTATTACCTGGCTGTCCGGCGAAAAGCACAGCATATTGATCCATTTTTGCTCTACCGTTTCAGGCAGTTTATACACGAGCACTGCTTCTCCGCCTTCCGAAGGGACAACAAATATCGATGTTCTATTCATACCAATAAACGCTATCCACTTCTCATCGGAAGACCACACCGGGCAACTTTTATATGAATCAAACTTTTCCCGATACTTTTCATCGTACCCTTCACCGAGTTGAATATCAAGTCTCGTTCCATAGAATCCCTGCGCACATGCGGGCACAGCGTTTACGGCAAATGCAATCAACACCAGATACAACATGAATTTTTTCATATACTCCCCCGGACTCTTTATCCGCATGTATACGATCCACTGATATGAAATCATATAATCCGGCTTTACAACGCTTCAGCAATAGCATGTTTTCAGGGGTAATGTTATATGCGCTAAATCTACTTTGCTAAATTTAGCATACTAAATAAATTTTGTCAAGGGATTTTTTTGCAGGCGGGAAAAAAAGTTCACTTTGAAATCATAAAATAGTATTGTACCCACGGATGGACACAGATTATGAAATTTCCCATCCCCTCTACCCGAACTCACCCCCTGATTCTCTCTCTTGCCCTGCAATAGAGGGGGAACTGGCTGGGTGGTCATCCCCTCTCTGCTTGTAGAGAGAGGAGAACGAGGGGTGAGTTAAAAAATATTCATTTTTGACAAAGTTATATATGTAAGTTTTATCCGTGTTTATCTGTGTTAATCCGTGGCTCATTTCTTTTGAAGTATCTTTGATACCAGGAAGTTTTCACTTCAGCAATGTCATCCTGCCGGCGGAAGTTTTGCTGCCCATGCTCAACTGCGAGAAATAAACGCCCGATGAGACATGGTTCCCGTTCTCATCAACGCCGTTCCAGCGCAGGGTGTGAACTCCCGGTGTCATCTGCCCGGAGACAAGCTCACGGACTTTCTGACCCATGGAATTGTAAATCACCAGGGTAACAAAACCTGAGGCGGGCAGCGAAAACTCGATGGTGGTGGACATATTGAAAGGATTGGGATAATTCCCGGTTACGGTGAATGGTACAGGTGCGGCAGTTTCGAAAGCAGCAGGTTTCATGGGGGTAGAGAGCGTAAAATCGCATATGTATATATAATTGCCATCGTCCTCTTCGACAAGATAGCAGATCCGCTTTCCATTGGGCGACCATTTCCCGTAGGAATTACGGCGTTCAGGATTTTCGAAAACTTCGGATAGTTCGCCTGTGACCGTATTATACACAAACAGCCGCTTGTCCGGTGCTGATTTTTTCCAGGTAAAATCAGTATAGAGAATCCACTGCCCATCGGGGGAATACTCCGGAAAATTGATGTATTTTCCATACTCTGTATTTTCATCATAGAAGGTAAGCTGTTCGGGTTCGCCTTCCTCGAGCGAAATCCGGTAGAGTTCTATCGGCCCGCTGCCTTCCCTGACAGGGATAACTATATGGGAGTCATCCGGGCTGAATGTCGGTTTCCCGTATCTTTTTTCTCCGTCAACGGGCAGAAACCATTTCCTTCCAGTCTCGACATCATAGACCGCGGGCATGCCGTGATGGTCGGTTTCAGCATGTGCGGAATATATGGCGGGATCCCAGTTCAAATAGCCGAGATACCTGCCGCTCCTGCTCCAGCAGCACCGGTAGCCCTCCTCGACGAGAACTCGATGTTCTCCGGTATAGATATTCACGCTTTCAATGTTCGGTATCGGATTACTGAACGTAGCAAATCCCTCCTCGTTATATTCCTTAATAGTTATAATACTCCCTCTGTAGATGTCATAAACATCCTTCTTAAACGTTATCTCCTTGCTGTCGGAGGTAAAACAGAGCGATTCGAAGTTACCGACCGAATAGCCTTCCTGAAAATTTTCATACATCAGTTCGGGTTCGCCGCCCTCAGAGGAAACAATCCATATCCTGTTATGATCGGTAAACGCAATCCATTTCCCGTCAGGCGACCACGCAGGTTCATTTTTATGCTTATCGAGACCGAGATACAGGTTGTACAATCTCCTTTCTTCCTTGTTTTTCAGGTCGAAATCAAAGTTTTCGTAATCAAAATCAATCTCAACCATAACGGGTTTTGCCACAGGCACTTTTATTCTGTTTTCACGAAAAGAAGGCAGTGCCATTCCCGAACTTTCTGTCACAAACGAAGTAACACCCGAAGTATCACTCTCTTTATCTGCCACGTTATCTGTTGTATCAAGACCTGCATCGTCTGCAATTTTTTCAGTCTCTCCTTCAGGAATACCGTTCAGGGATTTCTGTTCGGGGATATAAGAACTCTCTTCTTCATCTGAACTATCCGGGAGTCCAAATTCGGCGCCAGGCGTACCGGCATGGGCTACCTGCTTATCCGGTTCTGAACAGTTTTCATATTCGGTATTAACCCTGTTACTATTGCTTACAATACTATGCATATCATTCGAAACAGAAACATGAGAGACCGGTAAATTCCCATAATAAACATCACTATCTAAGGGTTTTATAACCGATTTTTCGGCAGCAGGAGCTTCTGTGAATGTTGCGCTTTCACCCTTTCTTGCAGATTCGGCTTTTCGTTCATCCCCGGTTTCAACAGGTGTGCTCTGTGCTGTCGCAACAATTCTTTCTGTATGGAAAAGAGTTTCATCCGGAGCGCTCAAGCGAACAATGCTTTCCCTTTCAAAACCCACGAATCCGCTTAAAAACGATGTGCTGACACAAAGAAACAGCAGAGATACTACGAACCGTGCACTCGTTCTTGCCTCGATTATACGGGAACGTGAACTGTCGAGTATCCTTTCAATCCGCCGTCTCAATGGTGATTTAAACGAGATGATACCGACACCGGCTATTATCTCGCGGTAATCCGGTTGATAGAATTGAGCAATGGTGAGCAAATTCAAGGCATAAGAACGATGATTTCCCGTATGTTTCATCACATAATCATCACATACATAATCACTCGTCTCCTCGATCCGGCGGGAAAGTAGCCACATAAGCGGTTGAAACGGCACGATAACGATGGCGATTTGCCGTAAAAGATTCCAGAGATGATCATATCTCCGTAAATGCGATAGTTCATGCAAAAAGATTTCCCTGCTTGCAAGGGAGATTTCCTGTTCCCCCAGCGGAAGAAGAATAAAAGGTTTCAAGAAACCTGCTAAAAAGGGGCTTTTTACAGACGGGCTCTGAAAAACGAGCGGCGCTTTGAGGCCTGCTTCGTGTGCAAGGTCGTTACATAACGTGACAAAGGATGGTTTTGCTGTAAACGCTGAACGTCGTATATACTGTATATACAGGGTATGTAACAGTAATCTCATGAAGAGGAGCAGCGAGGCAACCAGCCATAGAACGGTGAATATGATATACATACCGGAACGTTTCTGTTCCCACAGGCCGTGAGATTCGTTCCAGTACTCCTGAATGATAGAATAAGTTTTAACCTCACCTAATGGAATTTCAACGCTAAAATACTGTTTCTTGCCTTCGGTTGTCTCACGAAGGGCAGTACTCGAGTTCCGGGGTTGAACCGGAAGCGATGTTTCGTGACTGCGGGGAATTGATGCATGAATATCCTGTGCTTTACGAAAGGATTCCGGGGAATGTTCTTTGCCGGAAGTGATGACTGTTGGAGAGAGCTTTTCCGTACCATTATCATGTTTCGGAAGGGTACTATGAAGTTCGCCTGCCTGTGTCAATGGCAATACGGCAGTATCATGAGTGTCCGTGAAATATATATGTTCACTTTTGTTGAACGAAGCCCGAGGGACAGGAACAGTTATTCTGCTTATTCCGGTCATACTCATGTACGGTGCCAGTAGAGGACCGAAAAGCGCGGCAACAAGAAACACCCGGAGAATGAGAGACTGAAGCGCAGCTCCCCTTTTCCTCAAAACGTATGCCGAACATATTCCTGCTGATATTATGATAGTGGTTTGAACCATGAGGTTGGCCCCTATCATAACGGCAAAGTTCGAAATCCTCAGGAACCACTCAAGAAAAGGCATTTCCGACAAGGCCATTACTCCTTTTCATTTAACAGCCTGGCTATATCCTTTAGTTCTTCTCTGGTGATATATTGGTTTTTAACGAGATATGAAACCATAGTTTCTGCAGATCCGGCGAATAAGCGATCGATAAAATCCTGCATGGCGTGCTTTATCACTTTCTCATTCTTTACGAGCGTGTAAAAAATAAAGGTACGATTGTCAACATCATGGGTTATCGCGCCCTTCTGCTCCAGCGTCCGGATAAGAGTCTGTACCGTACTGTGAGCAATCGGTTCCAATTCGTTTAAAGCTTCGGTAATTTCCCGTGCAGTCGCCCGCTTTTTCTTCCATAGCACCTGCATAATTCTCAGTTGTATCCGACCAAATTTTAATTCTGACATATGTTCTCCGTGGTAAAAAATATCA
>AQSL01000153.1 GCA_000403035.1 Candidatus Latescibacter anaerobius SCGC AAA252-E07
TATAAAACAACTTTGGAACTTGAACCGGCCCAACCAACCGGTAAAAAGGTGGCTGTTATCGGTGCAGGTCCGAGTGGATTGTCTATAGCCTATTTTTTAAGACTTAAAGGACATGATGTTACGGTATTCGATTCATTATCCGGTGGAGGCGGTATGGTGAGGATAGGCCCCCCCCTTTACAGATTACCCATAGAAGCTATTGACAAGGATGTAAATAATATCGCTTCTTTGGGAGTGAATTTCAGGTTTAATACTACGGTGGGGAAAGATATCTTATTCGAGAATATTTTGCATGAGTACGATGCTGTTTTTCTGGGGATAGGAACGACAGTAAGCCGTTCAACCAGAGTTAAAAATTCTGAAAAATGTATTTTAGCTCTTGGATTTTTGGAAGATAATAAAATTGGAAAACCTGTTACGGTAGGCAAAGAAATCATTGTAATTGGTGGGGGAAATGTAGCCATGGATGTTGCCCGTGAGGCCCTTCGGCTTCAGCAAATTCAGTATCCTCATGAAAAAACAAAAACGAAAACAGTTTCTTTGGAAGATTGGGATATAATGCCGGCAACAGAAGAAGAGATTGAAGAAGCAAAAGAAGAAGGAGTGGAATTTAATCCTGCCTGGGGTCCCAAAGAGGTAGTATTAGATGAGAAAGGGAATATAAAAGGGCTCTTATGTATGAAGGTGAAATCAGTATTTGATGAACAAGGAAGATTCGCCCCTGCATTCTATGAAGAAACGGAGATGCTTCTTGAAGGAGATATGGTAATTGAGGCAATTGGGCAGGCCCCTGATTTTTCGTTTATTCCCAGGGAAACCTTTGAAAAACTAGAATTTACAGAAAGAAGAAAAATAAAAGTTAACGAAGATGGGTTAACCTCAATTCCCAAAGTATTTGCGGGTGGAGATATAGTTAACTTGAATTTAGATGCTGTTACTGCGATTGCAGATGCAAAAATTGCTGCAGATGGTATAGATAAGTTCTTAACCGGCATACAAGTTGTTTGAGATCACGGTTTTTTATATAAAAATCTTTGGAAGATTAACGTTTTACTCTTCTCATGACTAATTCCTCCTTTACAGAAAAGAGAGAAAGCCTTTTGTAAAATTACTATTTTTATAAATAACGTCGTGATACAAAAATTATTTTCTTTGAATTCCCCCCTCGATCGGCCCTCATGGTACTCCGCTTTGCGATGCAGGGCTGTAAATAATCTTTGGAAGCGCATGGCGTAAGGGCAATCGAGACCGTGTCAAATTCCTGGGATTATAATTCGAAACAATCTTGTTTGTGAATGAATATTACTACTGTTACATTTTTTTACACAAGTATATTTTCACTATAAACAACCCTAACTATATGAATATTCAGACTATTTGCTCCAAAATTCTCCAATTAGAAACTACGATTCTGATTTACACTTCAACGACGTGTATTTCTATACCGCACTTTTCTAAATTTTTCAGAATATCGCGAGGTGCTTTACTGTCTGTAATAAGTTTATTAATCTTATTTAATGGAAATGTAGGCATTAATGATGTGATCCCAAATTTACTTGAATCAAGCAGAACAATGCATTCTCGGGCAGATTTGATAATTGAATTCTTCACTTCAATTTCTTCTATAAAAATATCGGTCAATCCATGTTCCAGAGTCAGCCCAACGCCACTTACAAAACATTTGTCTGCGTAATATTTGTTAAAAAACGAAACTGCATCAGAACCAATAAATGTATATCCTTTATCAATCAATACTCCACCACAGCACATGACTTTTAAATCTCTAAGAAACTTGTAAGTATAAGAAATTAACTTGGGGCTATTAGTTAAAACAGTTAAATGAGGGATTTTTAAATATTTAGCCATACGTGAAACTGTTGTTCCACCCTCAAGTATTATAATATCATTTTCCCTGATAAAATTATCGACTGCATAACAGGCAATCATATCCTTCTCATTGACATGTATTTCCATTCTAATATCATAATCTATGAGAGAATATTTTTCTTTCTCATTAATAACAGCACCTCCATGTACACGTCGTATATATCCCTGTTTATGTAGTTCTGTAAGATCACGGCGCAAAGTCATGGCAGATACATGAAAATGCTTTATCAGTTCATTGATATTAATACTACCTTTTTCTTTAATCATTCTTATAATTTGTTTTCTTCGTTCTTCACCAATCATTATGTAATTCCTCAGATTAAAATAACAATATTGAATATCAATATCGAACACCAATAGTTATTAAAATGGACATTATCAAACAAATTAAAAATATTACTTGACAAATGCAAACATTATTTCTATTTTTTCGAAAGTATATGAACATTATTTCTTAAAATCAAGCATTAAAAATAATCCGGTTATCCCTTTAAATCGGCAAATGGTTAAAACTACTGAAATATCAAATACTTATAAAAAATCCGAAAATCCGATATTGAAAATTGGATATTGGATATTTATAACACTGTTTAACGAAATGTGAAAAAATACACTTATGCTTAATATAAGGGGATAACCATAAAAAATAATTTTTGGATGGCACAATCTATGTGTACCATCTGCCTTCCGGCTCAATAAGTTAACATTCATAATTAATTTTAAACATTACCCTCAATTGGATTTTAGGGATATCCAGTAAGAATTTACTGTTTAATGGTTTAAGATGGTTCGAACATAAAGTAACTTTTGAGAAAAAAATTACAATATAAATAGAATCATGAAAAAAACTAATCATCACTGCTCAATCAGTTCACAGATAATATGGAGCCCTGCAACTTCAAAAAAGGTTGTCAGTACAATAAAAAGGCTCGTTGATATGACTATCGAAGAGAGAAAAATCTCCATTAACAAAATTGAAATCATAATCAATGAAGCCTAAAAGCGATGCACCTTTCGACTCTCAAGGTAACTAGGGTCTTCGCTATTTTAATGATTAACGTCACTACTGTCCGGTTTAAGTTTAAGAATATTTTTCTATTAGATTATAATTAAAGGATTTATGTTATAAATATTTTGTTATCGACTTGAACTTTGAAAACTATCGTATATTCACATTCTTACACTATTGGAAAGGAATGTGAAATGTATGATGAACAGATTGTTTTTCCCAATTAATTGATTTTTTTAGAATACCAATTTCGTAAATGCGTTGTACAATATAATGGTACTTCAGAAAATGCTGTCAAAACGCAAATATGGATTGCAATCTCTATGTACTTACTCGTCGCAATAATGAAAAATGTGCACAAAACAGAACTAAGCCTTTACACAATTTTACAGATATTGAGTTAAACCATTTTTGAAAAAATGCCAATTATACAAGTACTTACAGATAGAGATTGCACGAATGTAAAATACCAAAATCCTAACCAGTTGAATTAATTCGGATTTTAACCGGACACTAGCCTGAGTTTACGACTTATAAATTGAGATAGCAATTAACATATTGTATTTACAGATAATTACAAAAATATAGATGTATTACCCATCGAGCAGTTGTTCAATTTTAACAGCATAAAGACAATCACGGCAAGCTTCTTACGTGATTAATCTTTTTTAAATTCCGTTATGTTTTCGGGGTAATCTTCCATCACCCCTGAATCTATATATAGTTAGGTACTGAAGTCAAATGAATAGACCCGTTATTTTATTTATAAATTAAGTAGGTAAATAGTATGAGGGAAATTCACAAAGCTGCCTTAATTATTATAATAGTTTTTCTATTTATTCCCGGCGATGTTTCCGCTCAAAATATTTATGAATTACATAAATTTACTGATGATGATTGGCTTAAATTTTCAACAGAAGAGAGATTGCAAGCACTGAACATATCTAACAACCATGCCAGAAATCAAACTTTTGTTGGAAGATTCGGAAGGTATCAGGATCTCTATCCAAAATGGGGATATGATTACTACGAGATGGAAGATCGTTATGAGAACTACGCATTCAGAGGTTTTGAAAACTATAATATCATTGAGGACCGCCGCCATAAATGGTATTATAACCAGTTTGGCGACAGGCTTACTAAAATGACAACAAATGCCCAGATCTGGTCAGAAACTATGTATGATGATGGTACAACTTATGCTTCCGGTCCCGGGGGATATATCAATAGATTAGGCGATACTGACGGAATCTGGGTTGCACGGGAATCCACTGATGACTGGGCAATATCAGCAGTTGGTGCAGGCGCTTTGAGAACCAAACTTACACCGCTTACTATGAGTTTACCCGGCTTAAATGGTATGCAGGTTAATTTTCAATCGTCAAATTATATGGCACGAATGGTCAATTCTGTCATGTATGTGAATTCTCTAACACAAAATGCTGCTATGTTGAGGGGCATGCAATTTCGCAGAAAATTTGGCGCTTTGACTCTGGGTGCAACATTTTCAAATATGTATAGTATTCAGCGAAATCGAGACAAAGGGGATGATATTAAAGGCCATGTATCCAATTATGCCCCAACTCCAATATACTATGCTGTGAGGATTGTGGATGACTCCCCTCAGGATGGCGACGGACCGATTGTTCATGATGTAAAACTCAGGGTGAACGGTGTTTATCGTCCCGATATCAAGCCTCAAATTATTATTGATGATTTGAGAAAGGAACTTATCACTGCTATTACAAATAAAAGCGAGAAAGAATATTTAGAACCAACAACAAGTACTCAAATACCTATATCGTTTGATATGTTATCACTGGATGAACGTTTGCCGAAATATCTCGATTATATTTATATGAACGAATACACAAATGGTTGGAATACAAAAAACATGACCGATAATTTTAACATTGAAAAGGGGAAAGAATATTATCAGATAATCGATCCAGGGGGGAAGCCTGTCAAAATAAGCGGAAATGAATACGTTGTATATTTATTTGATCTTGCTAGCGTTACGGATAAGGTAAATCGTGTTGAGGCTGAGGTCACCGTTGCAAATGACTATCGAATACAGGTTTCACAGATAATGACGAAGCTAATTATGGGTGGGCACGATTCAGTCGGTAATAATTTTATGCACTACTCTGCCCAATACTGGACTACAGTGGCGCAGGCTGACGGAAATATTAAAGACGGTTCAAATTTACGAACAGTAAGTGTAGATTTTGGTTATGAAGTGGGAAATATGATTTACGGTTTCGATGCGCATTTTAATTATTTGGGTTTTAAGTTAAACGGTGAGTTTGTTACCAATAACCACTATTATATGTTTTCCGATGGAAAACCCGGTAAAGGTTTACCGTCTTTCGCTCCCCTTGATATTACACCCCGCGACGGATATCGTTCTTCCCTGAGCGATCATGCATATTATTTTACCGTTGAGAAAGACTGGCACCGTTTTGGTTTCGCAGGTGAGTTGTTCAAAATGGGGAAATTTTATCGTCCTTCTTTCAATTACTATCTTGCTAAAGAAAATATAAGTTACTCCATTACTGGTGAGCACACCCGTAATAACATTATAAGAATGTCAATGATAGAGGACAATGATGACGATGATCAGTATCCTGATACAATGTATCAAAGTAGTAGCATGGCTTATGAATTACTATCATTAACGGATCCTGATGGTGTTTTCCCCGGTAATGATAATGACCATGACGGTTATCCGGATAACGAGAAGAATGATAATAATATCCCCGATTATTATGAGCCGTTTTTGATGTTTGATGTTGATCCGGACGAATTTGTTTTCGGCGACGATTTCAATAACAATTCAATTCCTGATTTCCGAGAAGATGACATGAAATATGATACGCCATATGACCTTGATCGTAAGGGGCATCATTTCTATGTCAGATTTTCCCCTTATAATAGTGTAAATTTAATGCTGGGTTCCTTTCGTACAAGAGGTATAGGTTTGGATAACCGAACCGATGACGATTATTTTAAAGTAAATATTAACTATGATATCGTTACTGTTGGTAAAATTTTTGCGGAATACCGCCATGAAAGAATAAAAGACAATATTCAGGATAAATTTGTCATTGTGCCAACAGATATCTATATGAGAGATTATGGAGGATGGATTCAATTATCAAGATATAAGCGGGAGTTGTTCTACGATGAGGTTCAGTATAGAAACTCGAAAGTAAATAAGTTCTTTCTCGAATCCAAAATAAGAGCTATTCCCTCAATAACCCTTGAAAATCATGTAAAATACGAAAATAACGAGCAGATCGAAGGAACCATGTATGATAACACATTCCAGGCCAAGGATGTTCTTTCGACACTGGCAGTAGTGAACAAAATTGCTTACACCAAGCAGTTAGGAAACTGGACATTCTCGCCTGGAATAAAATACCGTTTATATAAATTAGGACGCTCGGAATCCCTTAATCCCCTCGACCATTATATGATGCGAATCCCACTTGTCTATTTGAAATACACGATTTCTCCCCAAACAAATATTACCTTTGGTACGCAGGGATTCAAAGGATTTGAGTTGCAGTACAAAGATTATATTCAAAGCCACAATGACTACAGGGAAATAAACTACATAATCCAAGTCCAGAGCAATACTACGTATTTCGGCTTCAATGTTAATGGTATGTTTGGGTTTGAAATAGAACAGGTTAAATTTGAGGAAAAATATCGTAAATTTGAGGAATACAAATCATCTTCGTTTTTTGTAAAGATTTTTCTTGGGTATTAAGTTTATAGATAAAGAGAATGGACAAAATCATAATCCGGGGTGTTATATCGTTTATGAGTGTAAAAATTGCATATTCCAAAAATACCATTCCCCAATATTAAAGAAAATATACAGTGAATAGTATAAGGATTGAAACTTATAAATTAACCGGGATTACAAGTTCAAAGGGTTGGTGATACAGATGGCAAAAAATGAAGTATCTCAAAGATTTAGAGGCTACTCAGATGCAATTAACATGGAAAGGCTCGAGAAAGAAACACAAAAACTTTTGTTCCTCGGGCTTGTTGTGGCGGTGTCTTTTCATGCGGCGATAGGTTCTTATTTTATGTTCAAAAGAACTGAGGTTAAAGTTGTAAAACCGCCGACAATGGAACTCGTCATACGCCGTCCGAGAATGACCAAACCCTTCGAATTCAAGAAAAAACGCATCAAACAGCGTGAATACAAGAAAAAAGAAATCGTCCAGAGAAAACCTACTGCGGAAATCAAGACAAAATCCATCCAGCAGAACCTTCTCGGGAATATAGCTTCATATGGGCTTTCGACTGAAATGGATATTGATTACGGCGGCACTGGTTTTATACCCGAAAACATACAGATTGAAATGAGCGCCACGAGAGAACCCGAGAAACAAATTTCGATGAAAGAGGAAATGATTTCGCTGGATGACCTTGATACCGGCCAGTATAAGGCGATGGTTATCCAGGATCCGAATGACAAGCAGAGCGTGAAGGGATTTATTTATATTGCCACGTTATGGGGCGCACAGCTCGAGCCGGCATATAAACGTGCAGTTATACACCTTTCCGATGCAGTAAATCGTTTTACCAATATCAGGTCAAAAGTTGACAAGCATCTTTTTGTCGATTCAAGGAAACTGTTCGATACGCCGTTTGTATTCCTGTGTGTTGACGGGCAGTTTGAATTAACAGAAATTGAGGCCAGGAATTTTGGTGAGTACCTGAGGAAAGGTGGATTTGCGGTATTAGACAATGGTACACCGGAAAATGACTTTGGTGCTGCTGAAGCATCGTTACGGCAAATGTTCAGGGATTCGCTTGGTAAAGATGCTAAATTCCTTCTGATTCCCGTTTCACATCCTGTTTATCATAGTTACTTTGATTTTGATGATGGACCGCCTCAGGGTTCGGAAATTAAATATGCAGGTCAGTCAGTGATTAAAGACAAAAAAAATGTGTTTACAATGTACAAACAAGTTTTTTACCTGGAAGGGATAACGATTGAAGATAGGCTTGTAGCAATATATTCTGATAAGGGTTATGCTAAAAAATGGGCTGATACAACTAACAACGAACCGCAGTTAAAAATAGGTGTGAATATGGTTGTATTTGCTTTGACCCAGGAAGGCAGCATCGCCCAGCAAAAGATGGATATCTACTCCTCAGTTCAGTAAGATTAGAGGTAAAAATATAAAGTAATCAGATTATATCTTCTGCTCAGCCAAGACAATGTTGCTTTTAAACAATAACATCATTAAAAATTAATGTATGCATGGCTGGAATAAAAGATTAAGAGAATTAACTTTTCCGGTTATCCGGTTAAGTCAGCATAGGTGAACGAAGAAGTTGTTACACACCGAACACGCAATTTATCGAAAATGGTGTCAAGATTCCACCGACGGTTGAATCTGAAGATGAACTCATCGAGATAATTTTGCAAGTGTTTTGTTGTAAACAGTTATATGTGCCACGAAGTCACATTATTGAGATTGGCTATCACAATATGTACTTTTAGAAGTAAGTCATCATCAGAAGTTTCCATTGATCTATTGACAGACACATAACGAAAATTTTAAGAAAGAAAACGATAAGCTTTGGAGCTGTCTGAGGTTACTTTCACACCTGGAGTAAGATTCCGAGAGATAAAACTTGTCAGATTATCTGTTGTCGCACTATCGATAGTTTTGAGATACGCTCGTCCCATGGTTTTTCCGTCTGTTTCAACATCGGCGGCAACCAGAGACTTGCCCTCAGCACCACGACCACGCTTGCCCGGGCGACGACCTCCGACAAAGGTTTCGTCAACTTCCACATCGCTGGTAAGGGGGAACATCTGTGATGAGGCCATAAAAGACCGGATTTTATGTAACAAGAGCCATGCCGTCTGGTAGGATCGTATGTCGAGTTTACGTTTCAACTCCATAGCGGACATACTTTTCTTCGATGTAGCAACCAGATAGACCGCCCAGAAAAGCGTCAAAAGTGGATGACGCAAGAGATGAAAAACTGTTCCGGCAGTAACAGACGTTTGATGTCGGCACGCCGTGCATTGAAAACGACGTTCTTTTTCAATGAAATATGCCATTTGATTGCTGTATTTCGGACATCGAAATCCGTCGGGCCAACACTTTTCAACAAGATACTGAAAACATTCATCTTCTGGCGGAAAGCGATTGAGAAAATCATATAAAGTAAAGAACCGGTTTCATACTGCTTCTCCTTTTGGATGTGTAAAATATTATATGTATCACGGGAGAAATATATAAAAATTTTATGCCATGTCGGGCAAAATGCTTATGAAACTTGATAACCGGATTAACTTTTATCAACACATAAAGATGTCCCAAAAAGGGCAAATGTGTCAATTACTACAGTATCAAGATATTTAAATGAAACTGCTATTGTTAGTTCTGAAAAAGAGAAAGAATCCGAAAGGCGCTGACAATATACACTATCACACTAATGGAGAAAAGAATGAAGAAACAAATCGTGTTTTTCGACCTCATTATCCTGACCGTTATTTTGACCTTGGTTAATTGCAGCGGTACAGGAGACACTCAAAAACAGGCCGAAAAAGCCTTCATGTCACCAGAGGAAAATGTCTTCACGTCGCCAGGGGAAGGAGTCGCTTTCAGGATAAATGAGCGCCTCGGAAGAGGTTTAAACCGTGATTTTAGAGCCCGCGGGGATGACTGGAAAGAAAGAGAAGAAAAGTATTTCCAAATGGTAAAAGATGCTGGATTTCATTCCGTTCGCTTAGTTGTCTCCTGGCATAGATATTGCCTTGAAGAGCCGCCTTATACGATTGATAAGGTCTGGTTCGAGAAAATTGACGAAGTTGTGGAGATGGCACTGTCCAGGGGCCTTCTCATAACGCTCGATTTCCATTATTACCCCCTGATCAGTTTTACCGGTAAGAATATATACATGCTGGAGGAACCCTTCGAGCCGTATGATATTAACATAGCACGCTTTAAAAGCCTCTGGGGACAGATTGCGGAACATTACCAAGACTATCCTATGGAATTATTGTTCGAACTCATGAATGAACCTTGCTGCTATCTCGGCCCTGTACGTTATAACGAGCTCGTAAAAGAACTCATCGATATTATCCGCCCAAAAAATCCCGACAGGATAATTATTGTCGGCCCGGAAGTCTGGTATCGGGTCTATGCCCTTGACAACTTGATGCTTCCAAAAGATGACCGGAACATCATTGTTGCATTTCACAACTATGTTCCGTTTAATTTCACACATCAGGGCGTAGGCTTTTTAAAAGGCGCAAAAGAATGGGAAAAAGTAACATGGACGAAAACTCTGGCGGAGTGGGAAGAACTCCTGGAGATTCTCTATAGGGCGGCTGCCTGGGGAGCGGAACGCAACAGGCCCTTGACCCTGAGCGAATTCGGCGTTATCGGCCAGGGCGCGCGTGATATTCAGTCACGAGATCTTTATGTATATACACAGACTCGTGAGGCGGAAAGGCTGGGAATAAGCTGGAATTACTGGGGTCGTACAATGGACAGAGAAACCGGTGAATGGGATGAATCGCTCCTCGATGCGATGATACCGCCGGAAGATTATTTGACGAAACGAAAACAAATAAAGTAACTCATGTAATAAAAGAAGCTAACAGCTGTTTTTTCAATGAATGGACCTACAACTATTGGAGCATTAAGGGCGATAAAGGAATTATATTTAAAAGTTCCTAATGAAGATTTAGGAATAATAATTATGGAAGTAGTATTAAAAATAATTAAAAGAAAACGATATAAAAAAATCAACTAATTAAATTACACCCTGAATTAATAGTAAGGAGTTCGTGTAAAAAATATTCCTTAATTATCGAAAATATTAAAGGCAATGGAGGTGATTTTGGTAAAAAAAGCTTAACTTAGACTGGAATGGAGGTGAAAAGGTTAGTAGTTAATATTTTGGTGTGTCTATCTCGAATTCCTTATCTGTTTCTAAAACATAAAATTGCTATAAAGGAGGTGTTTAACAAAAGCATTGTTTAAATTTTAATGAAAGAATTAATTGTTTAATGTAAAACCTTATTAATAAGGTGGGAATAATCATGAAGAAACTAATAATTACATTTACAATTGTGTTAATAGCGACATGGTCTTATGCAGCTGAATTTTCACCGACAGTTATGATTTTGAAAGGTGAAGATACTTTACAATATGATTTTGACGGCGATCCACTTACGATACCAATTGAACTTTCTGGTACACCTGGAGCTGTATGGCTTATTATAAACACTAAAGGTCAGGCCGAAAATATTAACGCTATCCGAAACGGACATATAGGATGGCATTATGTAAACAATATTGACACAACCGTTTATGTCTCTACCAGGTACACGGAGGCTGTTGGTACATCGACAATTTTGTGGGATGGAACTGACGATGATGGCAATATTGTGGCTGCAGGCACATACGACTATTACTTATGGGGATATGATGATGTATCGCCGAGAATACTCGCAAGCCAATATGTACAGGTTGGAAGGCAATGGGATGCTGAATCGACTTTTATAATTCAAAAAGGTGAAGACGGACTAAATCTGCCTGAACCGTTTTTTTTCGCAAATAGATTTAATTATGATGGCCGTTATTATAATTATTTAGGGTTTGATAATCCTGTCTGGTCGAAAAGTGGTATACACTATAAATGGATATTAGGCGGAGACCCACTTGATACAGCTAATATTCAGACTACTTATGTCAATATTTATGAGAGTGGTGGTGAAATTGTATTAGAAACTGGCGGCCCCGCTTTAAATCCCACCGATTACAATATCTTCTACAATTGCTCGAGAAATGCTGCCGACAGGATTAGCACAATGACCAAATGGGAATGGGTTACAGAAGGTGATGCTATCCTTGACGAGGACTGGCTCGGTTGGGATGAATTAACATGGCAAGAAGGTGGAGCTGCTGGTGGTAAATATTCGGTGAAAGCAGCATGTTGGTCCGACCGCAACTATATCTATGTTAATTCACCTGGAACGAATCAGAGTGAATATGAGTGGAACAAGCTGCGCTGTGTGAGCTTTGACGGCGAAGTGATTTTTGACAAGATGATGCATGAACAGTTTATGCCGGACGACAATGGGCCGTTGGGATTGAATAACACCGCTTTCGAGCATTTTGCCTTTGGCCTTGATCCAAACACCATATTAATAGCAAGCTGTAACGCCTGTTTTATCGAGATGATTAATACAACAAGTATACTTGATGATCCGGATGTTGATTTTGAAGATTACGGTGTATGGTATAACCACAATGGTGATTACTTTTTTGATATGAATTATGAGGAAGACAGTAATTTTCCATGGGCATGTTTAGCTGATGAACAATCTTGTAATAGATCACGTGACTGCGCGGCTGTTGATGCGAATGGCTTCAATATTATAGGATTAAGTTATGTTGGATTAAATTCTATTGGTGTAATGACTCAGGATGGTAGCGCAATAGATTACATGGCGTTTGCTGATGATTTCATCGCTGATGATGTAAATACTAAACTTGGTGGTCGTGTTTGTGATAATGGCTCCAATTTTGACGGTTTATACTGGTCCTCACTTATTACAGAAGAAACGATACCCAGGGGAGGTACTGGTGGTTATGGGCAGCATACTGCAACTTACATTGCCTTCGATTCATTCCATGGTATAATCACAAATATGCCTGTTATTGAGCCTGGAGTGGAGGATGCTCAGGCGGCTTTCGCGGTTGACCAGAACTCGCCGAACCCGTTCAACCCGACCACCTCGATCAGCTTCACGATTCCTGCGGCTGATCATGCGACGGTCGAGATTTACAACGTTGCGGGGCAGAAAGTTGATACGCTGGTTAATGGTTTCATTGATTCTGGTAAACATTCTGTTGTTTGGGATGCTTCCGGATTCTCCAATGGTGTGTATTTCTACACTGTGAAGTCCGGTGACTTCTCCAGAACCATGAAGATGACACTTCTCAAGTAAAATCCCTTTCCTATAAGTAATTGACTACTTAGAGAAGTTGAGAAGCCCTGTTCCACGAACAGGGCTTCTCTTTACTATTACTAATATTTAAAATAAAAGAAAATGGGTAAATAAGGTTTTATACGCATCTTTCCTTATTGTTTAATCCCTGAAGTATCAGGAAACAATTATCCGAATGATGACTTGAATTTATTATACTTGTCAAAAGGCACACTTATGACAACGTATAAAAACATTATTCGGGTTTAATATAATTTTTCGTTTACAATTGTGAGGGGAGAGGAAGGGTTAAACGCCCGTCAATACTGCATTGTTGTTTGAAAGATGCTTAAAAGGTGGTGCCACAGAACAAGCATTTTTCCATTGATTTGATATGGTGGAGGCGGCGGGAATCGAACCCGCTGCAAGGTGTTTTTGTAAGTCTTTGATAAACAGCATAATACGAGATAAGTGTTTTTCCCGGCTCGATTTTTTTACTCTCAGAATTTGTCAGAATTTTCTCCTGAAATACTCCCGTTTTACTCCCGTGAAATTATAAAGCATTCTGCATTTTCAAATTGATAATATGTATTTTGTTTCAAAGAATATTAATATATATTAAAACATAATTGTTTGACAAGATATTACGGTAGCGCTAATTAGTATCAATATATGTGAATATAAGGCGATAAAATGTATGATCAGCTTTTACAAAAAGCAATAAATGATGCTGTTGTCCGTATTGAAAATAGAGCATCTTATTTTATGCCAAGTATTGCAAAACCTATTTCGACTTGGATGCGAACATTATCCTGCTCAATACAACCATCGGACTATTTCTTACATCCATCATCCNTTCCGATGTTTCTGATTCCCTGGTGGGCTGAAAAAACAATAAAAACGAACCATAACATGGAATTACAGAAAAGCATCGCATATTCTACTGCAAACGGTTACTACTATATTCGGCTGATTGATAATATCATGGATGGTGATAATCAGGAAGACAACAACCTTTTAACCACGCTCAATTTTTTTCATACAGAATTCCAATCTTCATATTTTCAATACTTTCCTGCAAATCACCGATTTTGGATTGATTTCAAAGAACATTGGTTCCATTCCGGCGATTGCGCTATGCAGGATGCAATATTAACAGAGTTGAACGAAGAACAATTTAAGCAGATCGCAGCTCAGAAAGTGTGTGCGGTGAAGATTCCTGTTGCCGCTGTATTCTATTATCATGATTATTCCGATTTAATTCAAATTTGGTGTCGTTTAATTGATCTCATCGGCTGTTGGCATCAAATGATGAATGATCTCTTCGACTGGAATAAAGATTTAATGCATCATACCACAACCTACTTTCTTTCAGAAGCTAATCGCCTAAAGAATGATCATGAAACAGTTTTTGATTGGGTAGCACGAGAAGGATTTAACTGGGGCTGTCAGGTTGTGATCATATGGGCGTCAGAACTGAAAAAAATGGCGCTGAACCTTGAAAGCCAAGAGATGTTTGATTACTTTAAAACAAGAGAAGAGATGTTCTTGAAACGAAAAGGGGACGTTTTAAAAGGTTTTGAGAGTCTGGTTCAATTAATATCAAAATTCCGTGAACAAAAAGTGGAATAGCAATGGCAGATAATCTTTTTCAATTTGCTCAGCAGTGTTTTAATCAGACCATCAGAGAAATCGCTGCTTATGGAATAAAAGTGAATCCTCAAATGGATCTACGGCGGGGGAAAGGGATGTTGTGTTGTTATAATCTTGATGATGGTCATATCTATTTTTCGCCCCCTGATTTTTCCGCGGCAACAGGTAAGCTGCATCTCCTCTTTTTACGTTCTTTGCTTGCATGTGAAAGCGACGACGAGGTTTTTGACATCTTTTATCTGTTACTCCCATATGTTATAAACCATGAAATAGGGCATCATCTCCGTCAATATTATGGCTTGTTCGGTAAGGATCTATGGCTGGAAGAACAGATTGCCGACCAATTTGCTTGTGCCATGACGAAGAGGCGACTTTCCCCAGAGAAAAAAAAGAAAGCTCAATTCTATCTTGAACGGGCAGTCAAAGATCTGTCGAAAAGATTAGGAATTCAAGGCAGCGGTGCAGAGACCTACTATGATATGTGGCAGGCTCTGGATATGGAAGGGCATCTTGAAGATACATCCCGCCAGCACATTCAACTTGCGCAGAAATTGTTTGCCATTGATCCACTTAAGATTTTACAAACCCATCATAAAATAGATATTTCTCAATGGTTAACAAAACGAACACAAGGAATAGAGGAAATTAACGAACAATACGCATTAGATGCCGTTCGTTACATCTATCATCAGATGCAATGGATGTATATGAGTCTGATTTCTCCTGAGCTCCATTACATTGACGCCTTTGCCTGTGAACATCTGCAACTTCAAATACCGCTCCTTCCAAGTATTTCCACGGAACCAACTCAAAATGACATGGGAATCTTAGCGTGTTTTAAAGCATATAAAGATACATTAGGAGTTTCAACAACAGCAAACCAGTATTTTTATAAACGCTATCGTTCGCTTCTAATCGCCAGACTGGAATCAGCAATACATCGAGCATCAGATAAAAGGATATCTCAAGGTTATAAATTTCTTTTGCAAACTTATCAGGGCGAAGAACAGAATCTTGACATTTTAAAGTATGTTTACCATCTTGTTCCTCCATATCTTCAACGACTCTTACCGAATCACATCAGTAAAAATCCGCTTCTTAAAGACACTTTAGAAGAGCAACTCCCAACTGAGACGGATCGTCGTATTTGGCAGCATCTTGTCCTAAAACAGGAAGATGAAGCTGCAGCCAATACACTATCAAGGTTAGCAATCCTTGAACATACCGAAATTTTCAGGTATTTACCCGCAGAAGTGGGTTTGGAAATAACAAATACTATCTCCCGTGTTCTGCTCTCTCCTGGTGAGACGATTATTTGGCAAGGAGATGAATATCAAGATGTCTATATATTATTTAATGGACAGCTGGAGGTGTTAATCTCCCAAGATGGCAATGAGAGACAGGTTGGTATCATCAAAGAGGGAGAGGCATTTGGGGAAATGTCGTTTTTTTTAAACAAACCAAGAAACGCAAATGTCAGGGCTTCTTTGGCATCAGAATGTTTTATATTGAAAGCTACTGATTTATATCTCTTCGCATATAAATATCCTTCAGTAATTATGGAAATGGCGAAAACTTTGGCACATCGATTGGCAGAAATGAATACAAAAGTTGGAAGTGACGTTTCCTCGGATACTGTTGATTTATAAAAAAGGATCTGTTTCGATTTCAGGTCATTGCAAACTTAAATAAAATACTTGAAAAAACTCTTATGTTAAATACTAAGTCACAATATGTTTTTTCTGATATTTTCAAAGTTTTTTTAGAAGGACCACCTAAACCAATTGGAGTAATTATTGATATTACCAATAGGTGTAATCTTAAGTGTAAACATTGCTATTTTTGGAGAGAGAATTATAAAACAGAATTGGGTGATACAGCATGGATAGATAGAATAAAAGAAGTTAAAAAACAATACAAAAGCATTCAGCAAGCTTCATGGTGCGGTGGAGAGCCTTTATTAAGAAAAGAGCTGATTGAGAAAGGAATGAAATTTTTCCGTTATAATGTGATTCAAACCAACGGCACGTTTCCATTACCAAAATGGAAGAACTGTGCATTTAAAGTTTCTGTTGATGGCACCAGAGAATTACATGAAATTATTAGAGGGAAAGGAACTTATGACAAGATTAGACAAAATATAAACAACGGAAGTACTAATAAAATTGATATCGCTTGCATAATTAACAAATTGAATTACGAATACATAGAAAATATGATTAAAGAATGGTACAATACAAATGTAAATGCAATCCATTTTAGTTTTTATTCCCCAACAAAAACTGATACTGATTACAATTTATTGTTGGATTTTCAATTAAGAGATAAAATTATTGAAAGTCTAAAATCACTGAGAAAAAAGTATGGAAACTTTATTTTACCGACAAATAATGTTCTTAATCTGATGTTATCGGAAAATTGTGAGAAAACTACTTCAAACTGTCCATTTAGATATATAATTGTCTGCCTTGATCCCAATGGAATTCCTAAAAAGTGTCCTGCTGGTGACCAAGGAATCTGTTCAGAATGTGGACACTCACTTCCTTTTGTTATTGAAGCATTAGAGAATACAAGGTTGGCGGTGCGACGGTTGGGCGATGCCATCAAATCTGATAATAGCTAAAGGATTTCCCAAGATAATATTTGAGTTGGAAGGAGGTGATACCTATGGCTGATTTATCCATGTTAGTGAACAAAGTTCTTTCAGATAAGGATTTTGCTCAAGGTTTATTAAATGACCCTGAAGGAACATTGCGAAAAATTGATATTGAGCCAACAGCTGAAATAATTGAGGCTTTAAAGGGGTTAGACCTTAAATCACTTCAAGATTTAGCAGCAGCGTTCGGCAAAAAAGGAGTCGCTCTTTAAAAAAATATGAAAAGTCAGCTTTAATAAAAGAGAGGGCAGTTAGCATATTTTCTACTGCCCTTTATAATTTGCATTCTTCGGATAAAAGCGTATATAAGTCATTTATAAACAAGTATTTGGTGGAGGCGGCGGGAATCGAACCCGCGTCCGAAAACAGAGCCACAAGAACTTCTACATGCTTAGTCGATGTTTTTAATCTCGCGAAATTGCCGACCCATCGACAGACCTGTAATTCCGCCAGCCTTCCTTGAATTTCGCCCCATGATCAAAGGCATGTCACCGGGCTATCCCGTTATTACGGCGTTTCTTCCCCAATGAACGGACACATCAGAGAGAAACGGGCTGTCTTTTATTTAGGCAGCCATTGCATAATTATAGTCTGCAATTAAAATAATTTTCGATCTTTTTACGAGGTTGATCGAGTCCTCGGCATGCTGTTCCGGCCACCCTTGTCCCCGTCGAAACCAGGTCGCCCCCTTTGTATATATATAATATCGCAATAATCTTACGTATTGTCAATGTAAATAAAACATTCGGTTGTCAGATGTCAGCCGTACTTTTCAACCATTATCGTGCTTTTTTTGTGCCGCTGAGAGCTGCATGTTTCACACTTCCTTTAATGCGCCTCGAGCCAGTTTTTGCCGTAGCTTACATCTACTACAAGACGGTTTCGAAAATCTTTTTCGTATCGTTTGAATTCCTCCGAATAATTCAATTGGTATTCCCATTTTTTGAGAAAATTAACTGACAGTTCATTTTGACCTTCCCAGCTTCTTAAAACACCACTCTGACTCCAGTACCTATTATAGTTTATTTTTGGCACAATATCTTCAATACCGTATTTATTAATCCAGAAATTTCTGTTTATACTCGTATCAAATTCTCTTCGGTCATCATCCCTGATGAATCCGATGCCATTCATGTTTTCCATTACTCCCTCACCGAAATGTGAATACCGAACATGAAAATGGGAAAACTGAGAATCATAGGAAGGCCTTAAAAAATATGTCCAGGTTCCTTCATCCGCTTCGCCGTAACTTTTAACAACCTGGGATGTTATCCCCAGAACATCGGTGAAAAACAGTGTAGATACAAGACCGATTGAGCCGCTGTTTTTTCCCAAATACATGCGGTTTGCTCCAATTACTCCGATATTCGAACCCTGCCTGATTTCCCGGTTGATTCTGAAGACCGAATAGAACGCATCGTTCCCTTTCTGAACATCTGCACCGGCGGAAGAAGGATCTGACTGTGTTGTCAGGGCATTAACACTCCAGTTATGGATTTTTCCGGTCATCTTAGCGCCCCAGGGAATTTCACCAATTCTCCTGGAATAGAACTGCTCTAATCTGGTGGAGTAATTCTCGGTACCTTCCAGGAAAAACGGCCTTTTTTCGGGATATGACAATTCAAATCGTGTGAGATTTACCTGTTCCACATCAGCTTCAATCGTGGCAAAATCAGGATTTACCGTCGCTTCAATACCGAGATTGCGGGAAAGGCTGTATCTTATATCTACTCCGAATTTTTCTTCCGGTTTTTCATTTTTTTGAAACCGGGACTGACCGTACGGTATTATGGTATATCTTTTCACAGACAGGTCACGAAGATCCAGATTGCTCATTCTGCCAAACTGGGATACCCTGTCCGGGTTTGTAAGATTTCCTATCCAGAAGCTCCTTTCAACATTTCGTGCAATTCTACGCTCAACATTAAATCCCCATATCGCGTCTTTTGCGTTGAATTTAATCGTTTCGAAAGGTATCGCAATCTCACATGTCCAGCCATCTGAATTTATACTGCATGCCGATTCCCAGCTACCGTCCCATCTAATGTCGTCTGTTCCCCCGTTATCGGCAAGTTTCCCGTCCTGCTGTGTCCCGAGAGGATTGACTCCAAAGTAATAACAGTTGCTCTTATCATGAAATGTATCAAGTAAAAGTACCGTTGCATCCTCTCTCATAAAAAAGCCGTCACGTTTTGTTGTTATTGCGGTAATTCTTTCCGGCTCAGGGTCTTTACAGTCAATGCCAAAATAAATCATTCTGTTAGTATAAAGGATTTTCACCATCGTTTTAAACGATTCGGGAGCACCATAAACCGGTTTAAATTGAATAAAATCCGTGATACATTCCGCTTGTTTCCACTCATCTTCATCGAAAACACCATCGATTGTAAGAGAACTATTGATTCGCACTGCTTTGATCTCCTGGGGCAGACAATTGCGGGGAATCAATACAATAATAAATGGTATAACTACTAAAATAATAAGGAGGTTAGTTTTAAAAGCAGAGTACATTAATCACTCCATTTAAACAATTTTTTATGAATTCGGTATTATTTTCCCGGTTCGATTCACTTTTTTTGCGGCGAACGGTAAAACTCGAACAGGTATTTTGCAGCAGACATGAATGAGGGCAGCAGATAACGGTCAAACCGCCGGTAAAGCGATGCCCTCATGTAGCAATAGACAGTGCAGCCTTCGCAGAAGGGGTGACGGCCCTCGATATGTTTTTCAAATTCGACCGAGGGAGCGTTTCTGAGAGCTTGTAATTGTCCCTCGATGGCTATAGTCCGTGTCCTGGCGTGAAAACAGGGAAGTATGAGTTTATCATCCGGGGAAATGACAATTGTCGATGTAACAGCGAGACATCGCGGATTGTCACGTCTGTTACCGCCGTCAATGACAAACCTTATATATCCCCTGTCAATGGTCACACCTTTTCCATATGCTATACCGTCAAGCAGGATAGTATTTTCCCGGGACAATCCCGTGTTACCGAAATACGAAAAACAGGGATTGAGAAAAAGCAGAACATTCATTTTTTCTGCAAATTTAATTACATCAGATACATAAGCAATATTTTCATCGGTTACAGTATGAATACATGTGGGTCGTTCACCAAGGGCACGGGCTTTATGTATGCTTTCTATGACCCTGTCGAACGAAGGAACTCCCTTAACCGAATCATGCATGTCTCTGTCCGCTCCATCAAGTGAAAACTGGAGGATGTCGATACATCCTGCGATTTCTTTTGCCCGATCGGGGTATACGATACCGTTTGTGGTGAGAGTTGTTCTCAGGCCGATTTTTTTCGCGTACGACAGCACATCTCGGATACTTTCGTACAAGAGGGGCTCGCCTCCGGTGAAATCAACTATTTTCACACCGAGAGAACGTGCATCGGCAAGATTCCTGCATACGACATCGACCGGGGATTCCCGGGATGCCGGAACGTTTTCATCTTTCCATATATTGCAGAACCCGCACCGGGCGTTGCAGCGGTAGGTAAGATAATAATTGCAAATGACTGGTTTCATAGCATATACAAGATATATATCTGATCGATAACCCGCAAGAAATGTTATCGGAAGTCTGCGGTTATCCCTCAACAACCGGCTATAAATATCAGGAATTAAAACGATTAAACGGAAAACGCTGGATTTTCACAACGGCTGAAAGAGAAAAAATGGAATTATGATAATGTTACGCTTGCTTTTAGAAAATAATAACTCTATATTTTGGGACATTTAATTTTCAATCTATTAGTAGAAATAATAGAAATATTTGTCATTCTGCCGTTTTAAATCTCTGAAATTATATTTGTATCAGA
>AQSL01000154.1 GCA_000403035.1 Candidatus Latescibacter anaerobius SCGC AAA252-E07
TATCGGTTACCGCATTATCTGCCAGCCCGTCTTCCGTGCGGAAAACAGTAAATGTGCTCACCAAATCGCCGCTTGTATCATCATTCACAAGCGTTGATTCGCTGCATCCCCATGTACATAGTAATACTATCAGAAATCCAAGACTTATAAAGGAACACTGTGTTCTGTTCATTCCTGCCTCCAGTGGTATTGCTTCCAGCAGTCGGTTTCAATCTTAATCCGGTGGGCGAGCATGAAATTCGCCCCTGCATTTTTATTCTTAACCCTTTTAAAGCGTGGTAAAAAACTCATAATCTCCGGGTAATGCGCTGTCAAGGGCTGGCCCTAACAGCACGGTTTTTAAAGAACTGACAAACTTCTGTTTGCAGTAATATATTGAAATACAATGTAGTTACATAAAGGCCAGCTTGTCTTGCCCTTGACAGCACCACAGATATATATTTCAAACAGTGGCGCGTGAAAAGACTTTTTCACCGCCCTCTTTAAAGCATATGATAACGGTGCAACATTTTTCTCAGCGTGTTCCGAGATACTCCGAGAGCTTTTGCAGCCTCGCTCTGGTTGTCACCAACTCTTGCCATGACTTTTTCAAGAAGAGGTTTTTCAACAGCTTCATGAGCGGTATCAAGTAGATTTCCCGAGCCATCCTCAATCAGTTTTGAAACAATATAGCTGATACTTTCAAGGTCATCCTGCCTGGGGATATCAGCCGATACATTTTTTCCCAGCCCGAAATCGCCGGATTGCAGAACTACCATACGATGAATATAATTTTCAATTTCCCTGACATTCCCCGGCCAGTCCATCGATACCATTTCACTTGTAAGCTCCGGAGTAAGCTTGAAATCAAGATTGTATTTCGAATTATAGCGTTCAACGAAATATTTTGCAAGCAAAGGAATATCTTCTTTTCTTTCCCGTAGCGGAGGTATATGGATAGGAACAACCATCAGCCGGTAAAACAGGTCCTCTCTGAAAGAACCCTGCGCGGTTAATTTCTTGAGGTCGGCATTCGTGGCTGCTACGACACGGACATCCACATGAATGGTTTCCGATGAACCAACGCGCTCAAACTCGTTTCGCTGGAGAAAGGTCAGAAGTTTTGCCTGGAGGTCAACACGCATGGTGCCGATTTCATCAAGTAAAAGTGTGCCCCCTTCGGCCAGTTCAAATTTCCCTTTTCTCGCCGCTATTGCCCCGGTGAAAGCACCTTTCTCATGTCCGAAAAGCTCACTTTCAAGAAGTTCCCCGGGTATAGATGTGCAGTTCACCGTAATAAAAGGCTTGTCACGGCGTGCGGAATGGTAATGTATCGCACGTGCAAGAAGGTCTTTGCCGGTACCTGTCTCGCCTGTTATCAATACCGTCGAATCAGTTGAAACTACCCGGCCGAGAAGCTTGTAAAGCTCTCGCATTCGAGGCGAATCACCGATAATCCGGTCCGAAACAACCGAAGACATATCCTTTTTCTTTTTTTCACGGTTTTCGTATTTCTCGATGGCACGTTTTGCGAGGGTGATGATCTCATCGATATCAAAGGGTTTTACAATGTAATCAAACGCCCCGTGTTTCATAGCTTCGACTGTATTTTCCATGCTTGAATGGGCTGTCATGATGATGGTTTCCGGCCTGTCGGGCATTTCCTTTATCGTTTCAAGTGCAGTAATACCATCCATAACCGGCATCATGACATCCATGACAACAAGAGCATACGTGTTTTCATTGATCATCTCGAGCGCTCTTTTACCGTCCGGGGCAACATCGGCAGCGTAACCATCATCGGTAAATGCTTTTTCAAGCACCCAGCAAATCGCCTTGTCATTGTCCACCACGAGAATCCGGTGTATGCGCTTATTCATTCCTTAATTCCTCAATCATGTTTACTGCCCCGTCTATCCTTTCGCGCTGACGTCTGTAAACGGTGTTATTATTTTTAAACGCAATAATCTTAGTACAAAAATAAATACATTCCTCATTTTTCCCAACTGATTTTGAAAGAACAGCCAGTTTCCACCAGCACCTCAGTTCACCGGAACCATCATCCGCTTCATCCTCTCTCATACTTTCGGCAATACCGGTGAATATCCTGACAGCAGCATCATACTGTTGTAACCTTTTATAGGCCTCTCCAAGCTGCCAGGCAAAAAGCCTGCAATCCGGGTATGATTGAACGATTTTTTCAGCAAGTTTGACTGCATCTTCCGGATTATACTCCAGAAGCATTTCCAGAAGAACCGTTCTGGATAAAGGGCCGTTAAGCCTGCCAAGTGATATTGCCTTTTTCACATCTGCTATACCCTGTTCACGTTCATCACTGATAAACGGCAGCCAGGTGAGACGGGCAATCGCAACACTCTTCCAGAAATGATAACTCCCCGTCATCAGGAAGGCATCATAAAAAGTCGTATCCGCTTTCACAATTGTTAACATCCCTTTCGCTCCGGAACGCCCTTTCGCAATTCCATACAGTAATCTGCCCGATACCGATGCACGTGCACCTATAAGGCCATGTGCGGCATACAGATAATAGTGCGCCCAGAGGTCGCCGGAATCACGTTTTATTTTTTCGCGGGAGAGACTCACCGTTTTCTCAAGCAAACCGTAGTACTCATCATCCCTTGTATATTCATCGTAGTCAATAAACCGGTACTGCAAAATCGAAGCCTTGAACAAGGGTCCGGCAGGTTCATCCGGATGCTCGCGGATAAAACGGTTTGCCTCATCTTCTGCTTGCGTATACTTTCCTGAAAGAATAGAGTCTGATATCTTCTGATACACTTTTTCGGGAACAAGTGTTTCACGGGCACATACCTGTCCGCTGCAAAGCAAGAAGAAAATAAATAGATACTTAAATAAATTCACCGGGATCATTGCCACTTTTTTATTATTCAAACTAGAGAACTTTATCCAAAATAATATTGTTTTTTTATGAAAAGAGCAAGAATCAAATATATAATCATGAATTTTTGCTTGATTATCACGAACCAACATGTTAAAATGCATTACAATATAATCTAAGCCGGAATCTCTTGAAACAACTTCGATACAATGAATAGTATAACTGTGATACTTTTAATTCTTACAGATAATGACAAACATATTCACCATGGAGGGTAACACCATGTCAACAAACAAAAATGACGTTCAGGAACTATCTTCCGCACGCCGTGATTTTCTCAAGAAGGCCGCAACCGTTGTCGGTGCAACTTCATTAGCAGCAGGCACTGTCTCATCTGTTCATGCTGCCCAAAAGAAAAGCAATGGCGGCAAATTGAAACTTGGCGTTTTTGGTCTTGATTACACTTTCTGGGGTTTGTGGGCAGATATCCTCAGCCCGAAAGGGAAAAACTCAGTCGGCAACTTCTTCAATATGGAACCCGCATATGTCTGGGATAAAGATATGAAAAAAGCCCGGGACTTCGCAGATAAATGGGGCTGCGAGGTCGTTGAAAAGTACGACGGCATGCTGGGAAAGGTTGATGGTGTTGTCAACGGTGAACTCTATAATATTCCCTGGCAGCACAAACTGCTCCGTCCGTATATCGAGGCGGGTGTCCCCTCATTTCTCCAGAGGCCCTGGTCATCACGGATCAGGGACCTTGATGAAATGCTTGAACTGGCGGCAAAGCATAGCGCTCCGATTATAGCTACCGCAACTTACGAGCATTACAATGAAGCGGATAACTTCCAGCAGAAGCTTAAAAATGTCGGTGAAATTAACTCCGTTTTTGCTACTTGCGGCGCAGGCGACCGCCCTCATTTCCATATTCCATATATGATGATGAAGATTCTTGGCTACAATGTTGATACAATATCGCTCATTACCAGCGACCCAAAGGGACGCAGCGGGGGAAAACCGTTTTACTTATGTGCAAATTACATGTATGGCGAAAGTAACAACCAATCGCCTTATGTGCTCTCGATGCACGTTTCGCCGAACGATGTCTTCAGTTTTAAAATTACTGGCAGAAATGGCGCCGAGGAAGCCGTCATGCCGGGAGGAACGAACTATTTCTACCGCTTCGCATCCCAGTTGATCGACATCCAGAATACCATTGAAACAAAAACGAATTACCAGCCCTTCGATATTGTACGGAAGAAATTCGAATGTATTCTTACCGAATATTATTCCCACTATGAGCGCGGCGGGGCACCTGTTAAGGTCGGTACGGTGCCTCAAGACTGGCAATTACCGCCCTGGAGACCTGACTGGTACAGCGATTCAGATTTTTAAGAATTATTTCGAAAATCAAATAATGATAGAATTATGGGGGAAAGAAATCAGAATCAGGAATGAAACGGTTTTTTACTTCGAATATTCCGGGTTCTTATGTTCATCTTTTTACTATTTCAATACAATCGATACAACAGCTTAGTACCTTACTATCCAAAATAAGGTTTAAGCAGCATCAGGAAAGGAGAACAACAATATGTCCGAATCAAAATCGAGACGTTCTTTTCTCAGGAAGGGTGCAACAGCTGGAGTCGCATCAATACTTGCAGGCACAAGCGCACAAGCTGCCCCGAAAAATGACAGCAGGCTTAAAATCGGTGTAATCGGTCTTGGGCCGTATTCATTCATGTTATGGAGTTGGGCGGATATCATCGAAGGAACAAAACCCGGCAGCCCGCGCGGAAACTTCGGAACACGGTTACTCAATATGGAAATCACCCATGTCTGGGACACCAACAAAAAGGCAGCCGAAGAATTCGCCGGCCGCATGGATGCAAAGGTTGTGAATAAATTCGATGACATGATTGGCAAAATCGACGGCCTTATTCTGTCGGATTTCGGCGATGTCGGCTACCAGCATAATCTTGTGATACCCTATCTCGAAGCCGGAGTGCCGACATATATAAGCCGTCCTTTCGCATACAGCCTCCGTGATATCGATGCCATGCTCGAAGCGGCGGCAAAAAGTAACACTCCTATAATTGCAACTGCAAAATACGAGCACTACAAGGAAGTACCGGCTCTCAAAAACAAGATAAAGAATGTCGGGACAATAAAACTCGTACAGGCGGATGCATTTACCATTGATTTCCCCGCACACTTTCACATCCAGTTCATGATGCTCAAGATTCTCGGATATGATGTGAAAAGTGTCAGTATGTTTACCGATCATGACATGAAAGCCAATTATGTACATGAAACGTATCTCTATCCCGGAAATACTGATCAGCCGCCGTTCCTCTGCACGATTGACGGTGCCAGAATACCCGATTCCTTCCATATCAGGATAATCGGCGATAACGGGATCGAGGAAGCGAGCATGTTGAGAGGTTATGAATGGGACTACAGTCTATTACACCGTTATGCCCCGCAGATACTCGATATGCAGCGCACTTTCGAGGGCAAAAACTACGAGCCCTATGATGTTGTCCGTAAGAAAACCGAAATATTCCTTACCGCTTATTTTTCGTATCTCGAACGGGGCGGTGCACCGGTCGATGTGGGAACTGTGCCTGTGGACTGGCGCGTTAATTCGCCCAATATTGATGACCGCCAGGAAATCGATCAATACAGCAGGTAGGTATCAATTGTTTATTTCATCTGAGATATTACTTTTAACATAGTCAACCGGGGGGCAGATAATGTTTGCCCCCTTTTTCATCCGGAGATGTTATAATTGGTCAGCGGTCAGTAAAAAATGACATTTTTTCATTGTTCGCGAAAAGGTATTTTTATTTATCTTTCAAAGTTGAATGCTAAAACTGAAAGCTAAAATATTCGTAGATTTTTTTTACAGGAGAAATCAAATGCCAGACCAAAAATCGAGACGATCGTTTTTCAAGACAGCCGCAGCAGGCGGTGCTATGCTTGTTTCCACACAAAAAGCTCATGCCAAACGCAAAAAATACAGACGAAAAAGCCCCGCTTCAGTCGAGCTGATAGAGGTCGGGATAATAACCTGCGCATATTATTCACACATCGAAGATATCTGGGGTTTGTTCCTTAATCCGCCGCTGGAAGAACGTCGTGGAACATTCTGGCCACGGTCAACCGGCATGGTCATGACCTATGTCTGGGACCCCGACCGTGAAGCCGCTGAAAACTTCGCGAAAAAGTATGATGTCAAGGTTGCGAAAAATTATTATGACATGGTGGACAAGGTTGATGCGGTGATTCTTTCGGACTTTTATGCGACAGGATGGTGGCCTCAGCTTTCAAAGCCGTACCTCGAAGCGGGTATGCCGACACTTATCAACCGTCCGTTTGCGTTCTCCCTGCGGGAGGCGCGCGAGATGATTGAAAGGTCGAAAAAGTATAACGCCCCCATTCTTGTCCCCTCCTCTGACGAGACAATGAACGAAACTCTTAAGCTCCGCACGAAAGTGAAGAAACTGCTCGATGAGGGAGCATATATTACCGGGGCAATGGCAACAGAACCCTGCAACGAATATCCTGCCCATGGTCTTCACGGCATTTATAACCTTTATACTGTTCTGAATCCGAAGGTAATAGCTGCAAGTCTCCAGGCAGATACCTGGTGGGATTTCAAAACCCCGGCTTTCATGACCTGGCGCTGTACTCAGGAAAAGCACCCCGATTATTATGTGGGAATACAGATGACACGTGAAAATTATACGTTTGGATGGGTAATGGTTTCCACTTCGGAGGCAAGGGTTCAGGAAAATAATGACCGTCCGGATGACGGTTACGGGCTTTTTAAAAACGCATTCATCCCCACAATGCTTGAGTTTGCGAGGATGGTCGAGACGGGAGAAATGCCCCAGACTCATGAGTTTATTATGGAAAAAACCACGACATTTCTCACCGGATTCTACTCTCATTGTGAAAAAAACGGACTCATGATTACATGTTCTGACCTTCCTGAGGACTGGCGTGCCCCGGAAGTAATGCCGGACAGAATCCCGGATGATATATTCAAATAGGCGTTTAACGGTCAGGGCAGTTCTGCTTTATGTTTAACCGTGCCCCAATCCAAAAAGGAAAAGGTTCATTACGGTTTATGTGTTGCCTGGATTATTTTTACAGTTATGCGGAAATTCATTGGGAATATTTTATAAACAATTATATTGATTAGTATGTAAGAGTTTATTCACTGTTAGAATAATCAGATTACACTCTATCCATAAAATATGAACGTAGAAATGCCCTCTATACTTTGTTTTCTTATTCGTAAGTATCGTTTTTTATGTTAAGAAAGCTTTTCAATATGCTCCGCTCAATCATAGGAATTCTCTTGATAGGATTTTTTATATCTTTACCAAAAGAAGGAGGTTTCAAATGACAGCACACAAATCGAGACGGTCATTTTTCAAATCTGCCGCTGCAGGGGGCGTAATGCTTGCATCCGCACAACATGCTCATGCACAACGCAAAACCTACAAAAGAAAAAGCCCATCTTCAGTAGAAATGATGGAAATAGGTGTGGTTATCTGTTCAGGATTTAACCACATAGGATCCATCTGGAGCAGATTCATGAATCCGCATCTGGAAGAGTTCCAGGGAGAATATATCCCCAGGACAACCGGTATGGTCATGACCTATGTCTGGGATCCCGACCCTGAAGAAGCAAAGAATTTTGCGAAGACATACGATTTAAAAGTAGCGAAAAACTACTACGACATGGTTGACAAGGTCGATGGAATTATTTTCCCGGATTTCTACAGTACCGGATGGTGGCCGCAGCTAACCAAACCATACCTTGAAGCGGGAATGCCCACTCTTATCAACCGCCCGTTTGCATTATCGTTAAGGGATGCAAAAGAGATGATCGAGCGGTCAAAAAAGTATAATGCGCCAATATACGTTCCCTCTGCGTACGAGTCAAGATACGAAACCCAGCGGCTCAACTACAAACTGAACAAACTGCTCGATCAGGGTGCACATATCACCGGAGCTTTTGCACAGCAAGTTGCGTTTGAATATCCCGCTCATGGGCTTCACGGTATTTACAACCTTTACTCTGTTCTGAATCCGAACGTAATTGCTGCAAGTCTCCAGGCAGATACCTGGTGGGGATTTGATACGGCACACATGACATGGAGGTGTAAGCAGGAAAATAATCCGGACTATTTCACCGCTCTCCAGATGTCGCAGATCGGCTATTCGCTTGGATGGGCAGCGGTTATAACAACAATGGGCAGGATACAGGAGCACCTTGACAGGGCTTATGATTGCAAAGGCCTATATTCGCCGTTACAGAACAGGCTTCATAATTATCCCACCATGTATGAGTTCGCAAAAGTGGTTGAGAAACGAAAAATGACACAGACGTATGAATTTATTCTGAATAAAACAACAACATTTCTTACCGGTTTCTATTCACACTGTGAGAAAAACGGCAACATGGTTGCCTGCGCAGACCTTCCTGAAGACTGGCGGGCCCCGGAGAAGGAGCCGGAAAGAATTCCCGATGAAATTTTCAGGTAGACATACGTATCATCACCCTATCCTCTCACGCTTGCGGGAGAGGATACTATCATCAGATACAGATTATACTCTGACCCTGATGATTTCATAACGGAACGTATGGGGAAAACCTGGTATAATGTAATTCGTTACATTATTCTATATCAAGTATATCCAGCCTTCCTTTATAGAGGAAACGTTTGATCTTACGTGTCGATGTAGTAACAAATTCATCACGTTCGATACCGATTCTTGTAACACGCTGATAGGGGGCGAGCTTGTCCATTTTGATTTTTACCTCTTGTTCGAGGAGGAAGCGGAACGTTTCTATAAGTTCGTCTTTTGCATCTTCGGTGAGTTGATTTACATCGACTTCCTCTTTAAAGGTGATTCCCTCTTTGTCCGCATATTCAACAAGAGCTTCGTAATCGGGATAAATCAGAACGCCGACATCCTCGCCGACAAGCCCTTTTGTTCTGTAGCCAAGAACTACCGATTCGGCAATAAATTTGCTTTTGTTGATCACGTTTTCCACCACATCGGGATAGACATTTTTCCCTCCGCGGGTTACAATAACATCTTTCGCACGGCCGGTAATATAGATATAATTGTCCTCGTCGATCCTGCCAAGGTCTCCGGTATAAAACCAGTCGTCCCGGAGCACTTTGGATGTCTGTCCGGGATTATTGTAATACCCTTTCATGACATTATCGCCTTTCACAATAATTTCTCCGACGCCTTCATCATCCGGATTAGTAATTTCTACCTCGACACCCCTTAACGGCGTGCCGACAGAGCCGATTTTTATCTTCCCCGGAACGTTGGCGGAAACGACCGGCGCTGTCTCGGTAAGTCCATACCCCTCAAGAAATTCGATCCCGAGATTTACAAAACCCTCAATCACAGAAGGATCCATAGGGGCTGCACCGGAAACCATAATTCTCAGCATCCCGCCGAGTTTTTTCTTCAATGCCTTCCCGATGATCTTCCTTCCGCCGTACTTGAATATCAAGCTTTTAATTTTTGATGCTTCTATCTGGCGAATAATCCCTCGGTAAATTTTTGAAAAGAGAAGCGGCACGCCTACAAGTAATGTGGGTTTACATTCCATTATCAGACGTGTTCTTTCACGGCTGAGAATATCCACAAAACTTATCGTCGCTCCTAAGGAAAGAGGTAATATCATACATATGGTGAAAGGGAAAGAGTGGTGAAGGGGAAGGAGCAAAAGGAAATTGTCATTACTATATATATCTATGTGATGTGCTATCGAATCGACATTTGACATAAAGTTGTTATGGGTCAGCATTACTCCCTTCGGAGAGCCGGTAGTGCCTGATGTATATATTATCGATGCCAGTTCTTCTATTGACCTTTCGGGAAATTCTGCTTCGCCCTGGCTTAATCTGTTCTTACCCATTTCCCGTAGTTCATCATACGACATAAAATCTTTATGCTTATTGGTCTTTTTGCCGTTATCGGCAAGTTCTTTCCCATCTCCCAGGCCTTTATGCTCATGTCTGACAGTGATATTACGGTCGAGGATAATAATATTTTTGAGGGCACTCAATTCTCCCAGTATATGGCTTAACACATTATAGCATTGCATTGAACTTATAATTGCCCGGGCTTCTGAATGTTTGAGTATATGAGCGGTCTCATCCTCTCCAAGAACAGCATCAATCGGAACAGCTATTGCTCCGATTGTTGTAATTGCGAGATATGAGACAACCCATTCAGGCCTGTTCTCGCACATTATCGCGACTATTGAATCCTTCTCAACCCCGATATCTATAAGACCATGCTCAGTTAATGTAACTGCATTATTCAATTCTGAATACGTAATCTGTTCCTAGGTCTCATCCTGATAATAACGAAGAGCGATATTATCCGGAAACTTTAGGACGCTTTCGCGAAAACTGCTGTTAATTGTATTCATTGGTCACCCCCGAAGGTCATTTTTTTATATATATTTTTTCTTATTTTTATAAGATTTCAAATGTATGAATTGATTTTGTTTTTTTTACATATTATATGATAATTCAGCTTTCATCTTGTTTCTAACAGGATTATTCACAAAATTGATGTTTTACCTAGTTAGAAAGAATCATTAATCCCTTCACAACCACCGGAACTCATCCCCTAACCCCTTCTCTTACAAAGAGAAGGGGAAGTGTGTTGGGTGGTCATCCCCCTCTATTTTCAAGAGAGGGGGACAGAGGAGGTGAGTTACATAGTTTGAGATACAAATTCAATGTGATAAAAATAATTTAAATCATCCTTCTATCTATTTGTTTTTTTAATTGTTTGCAATTGGTGCGCCAAAATTTATGAATTAATCGGGCTAACAGGATACCAATATAAATAAATATAATTATATGAAAAATATCTTATATATCAATATTTTTTTATCGTATAGTGATCATTCTTAAATCGAAATGGTTAAAAAAATTTCCACGGTATCCTGTCAAATCTTTAAAATATCACCGGATATATATGCGATTTTTTCTTCTTTACGTACTTCACTAATTGTAAACAGTTTATTCCCGGCATTTTAATTCAGGGATTACGGTTTATATCTAAGAGTTCTTCCTGATTGATGACAATAAACTCAACCCTTCTGTTCATTTTTCTTCCCTCATACGTTGCATTTGAGGCAATGGGTTTATCAGATCCAAAACCGACCGCTAACAGTCTTTCCTTGGTAATCTCCGGGAAACGTTTCAGAATATACTCACGCACAGAAATTGCCCGTTCACGTGATATTCGAAAGTTTGTTTCCTTGGCGCCGGTCGAGTCTGTATGTCCTCCAATCTGGATCATCAATAACGGATATTTTCTGAGCAGCTGTCCTATTTCATCTAAAACTGTGTAGGATTCGGGATCTATTTCAGAACTTCCTATCTTGAAATTGATTGTGTTAAGGCGAATCAAGCCCTCTCTCAGCAGACTGTATTCCTGCCGTATGAGAGCGCGACCTGATTTATCGACGAGAATTCCCCTGGGAGTATTCGGTTCTATGTCGATACCATCCGGAATACCGTCGCCATCACTGTCCACAGCAACTCCGTTTTCGTCAACTTCTGCGCCTTTCGGTGTTTCTGATTCATAGTCGAGACCATTGGGCACACCATCGCCATCATCATCAAGAGAAACACCGTTCTCGTTTACAACCGCACCCAGAAGAGTATCCGGTTCAAAGTCGATACCGTTCGGCACACCATCCCTGTCATCATCATAAGCCACACCAAACTGGTCAACAGGACACCCTTTTGGTGTAGTGGGTTCCATGTCTATCCCGTCATATACCCCATCCTCGTCAGAATCAATACCGATTCCGAATGAATTCACTCGTGCACCAAAAGGAGTCTCCTGCTCCCTGTCGGCGCCATCCAGCACACCATCTGCATCGGTATCAAGGGCAATACCACGGCCGTTTACCGGGTATCCTCTCGGTGTAGTACGTTCCAGATCGTTTTTGTTATTAATACCGTCGCCGTCAGAATCTATCATGGATTTGAATTCACCCCTGAATGTTATCCCGATAACACATTGAAAGGTCTCTTTGGGATCCACCTGATCGGCAATATTTATATTCGCTCCTATATCAAAATAAATTGTATTATTCAAACGAAAAACCAGTGACGGTGAAAAAATAAAGAAATCCTCCCGGTAATCTTCTTTTAAATCTCTCACAAGACCGGGATTGCCTATACCCGGCACACCGTCAACCGAATAATACATATCCGGATTGCTGCCGGCTTTTAGAACCGATTGCGGGCTTATACCCCGGAATGTTCTGTTTGCCACCTCGAGGTTGAGCGCCATTATGTCATGTAGGCGAAGCTGCAAACCTGCCGCTCCTACAATCTGGTCATCATAAATATCCGAACCGGAAGTAATATAGCCCTGTTCAAGATTAAGACTTAAAAAAGAAGTTATATCAAATGTTTCATATATCGAAGTTTCAATATCCGTACCGGTGCGTGACCACCAGTAATTCATACCATCGATCTGACGGGCGGAAGTATCGAAAAATGCACCGAATTTACCTGCAATCTGAATCCGTGAATCCATACTGAAAGGCATTCTGACCTTTACCCCGAAACGTGATACTCCGATTCCACCCCCGGGTTCGCTGTAGCCGCGGTTTATATCATACTTATCTATCGGTACACGGGCGTCATTGAAACCGTAAAACGAGGCTGTCAGGTCAACCTCATCTGTCATACCAACGGTGACAGGCAAACCCAGTATAGCGGGATAATCCACTTTATTCACTGAATCTCCCGAGGGCATCAGAACAGGTGTTTCTCTTTTCATCACGATACCCTTTAACCCGATAATGAACGCACCTTTCCCATAGGTGCGGGCGGACTGCATAAACAGAAGCCCCCTGCCGCCTTCAATAGTGGCGGAAAAGTCCCTTGCCTGTGCCCACAGGTCCGGCGGGACAATGAGCACAAAAAGAATATTTATGATACCTATGAATCTTACAAACTTCATATGGCGACCTTTCAATGAAATTCACGCTGTTCTATAATAACAAAATATACTACGGAAAATAAAGAGAAATATTCGTATGTCATGTATCCTCCATCTTTTATCCATGTCAATCTACTTCATTTTCCGTCCAAAACCTCACAAAGCTTCCCATACAGCCGCTCAACCTCTTCAGCGGTGCCGGAATCCAGATCATACGCGGTGGGTCCCCGGACGATCTGATTTTTGAAAACCCCCTGTTTCACGAGCAGGAACTTTTCGATGGTGAGAAATGCATCGAGAGACGGTAATTGGTGAATCAGTATGGCAGATAAAGGAAAATAGATTTCGTAGGCGCGGTTATAATCACCGTGTTTGAGAGCTCTCCAGATTTCAATAATTCCCCTGACAAGGTCCGAGCCGGGCATGGTGCCCGAAATCCCCCTCCTGTACGAATCAATAATCAGGTAACCGCCGCTTCCCTCAAATACGACACCTTCATGGTTGAGAGATTCCTGCAGGTGCGATATTGTGGGCCCGATTGGCAGCCCTTCCGGTTTGAAATATATCCGGGGCCCCAGTTCACTGCGCAAACGAACCATCGTATCAACGGAGAGTTTTTCGCCGCCGAGATAACCGCTTGCATCCTGAATAACAAGCGGTATGGTGACAGCATCATGAATCGTTTTATAATAATCGTACTTTTTTTCGGCAGACAACGCTGTCGTAACCGGAGGTATTGCCATAACCGCATCGGCTCCGGCGTGCTCGGCGGTCTCGGCATAGAATGCGGCTTCCCGGGAGCTTTCCGCACCGACCGATATAATAACCGTACCGCTTTTTTCCGCCATTTCAGGAAGCTTACGTGTCAGTTCAGTGCGTTCGTCACGGTTCAGACGGAGAAGTTCCGAGGCGAGAGCGAGCGTTATCCCATCGCTTCCGGCATCGAGCACATGATCGACTTCTCTTTTGAGCGTATCATAATCGATACTATCATCATCATGATAGGGCATGTGGAGAACCGGTAATACACCATGTACCAGAGGTTTTTCATTCATAATGTACAAGTCCTGTAAAAATATTCAAGCCGTTAAATATCTGCGCAAAGCGCTGATTTACACGCCCTGAACAGCAACAGATGGTATACATTTTATTATGGAGTAGGTGTCACCACCTTCTTAAATTAAAAAAAAGTTCACCTTCATTCATCACTGATGAACTTCCGGAATGTAAAAAAATGTGCCCTTCGAAATTCATCCTTTCTTTTACATTTTCAATCGCCAATCACTTATGCCACGGGAAAGCGTACGTCGGTCGGCTTACAAAACGTTTCGTTCCTATGTTCAGCTTAACAGTCGTTGACGGTGGAAGCTCGACCGCGAAATAGTCCTTATGTACGGGGACAGTTTTTTCACCGAAGACTGTAGTGCCTTTGCTGTCCCTTATCTGTTCGGTGTAGGTAACTTCGGTAAATGTGTGTTCACGGTAAGCCCCGGCCTGTACAATCAGCCTGCGGGTTTCGAAAGCGCTTGTATTAACCAGATGAACGACTGTCAGGTCGGATTCCAGTTTCTCAACGAGTGCAGCAACGTCCTCAGGTAAACCGGGCCGTGCATGGTCAACATCAAAATACCTCACCGCAGCGATCAGTAAGCCCCCGTTGAAACTCGGAAAAGGTGCGCCCAAGGTCATCTGGGCAAGACCATTCGTTCGTACGGGATTTCGCGCAACTATTCTCTGGCTGTTCCATGGGTGCACGTAATCTTCATCTTTAATTCTTTCAATAGTGCGGCACACCATGTTGTATTCCGCTTCAAGAATTCTTTCCGGCCAGTCAGGATTCTTGCCCGCAAGGAAACGAAGATGAGATTTCTCGTTGAACCTGTTCAAATTTTCAAAATTTTCAATTTCGATCACATCGTTCCAGTCCGAAATGGTACCGTCAGAATGCCACTCTTCTGACCCCGGCGCCGGAGGATCGGGTGACATTGCATACGCGTAAGGATGAGGACCGTTTTTTACTCCCGTGCGAATTTTCTCAATACGTTCCCAGTCCTCACGGGCGAGAGAAGCATGCCAGAGATGGCTCAGTATGTGCGGCATCATCGGCCGGAAATCATACCAGCCATCGGGACCATGCCGGTAAGGTACAAGGAGATTACCGTTTCTTTCTTCCGCCCGGTTGAGAAGGACATCCGCCTGCGATCTCAAAAGATCGAGATAGTCTGGATCACCACTCACCAGATAGGCACACTCGGCTGCAGTAATGAGAGCGTTAAACATTATCTCGATCGAATAACGGGTGTCCCAACCGAAGAATCCTCCCCACCACTGGCCATTACGGTATTCTCCGATTTTACCGCTACGGCCCACATTATCGGGAATGATACCATTGTTCTCAACGATACGTTCCATCCATGCGCCGACATACTCAAGTACCCAGTCTTTATATTTTTCATCGCCTGTTGCTAAATATGCATGGGTGACCAGTCCGGTTATTGCGAGATTTATCGGGGCGTCGCACGGCACTACAATCTCATCGTACAGTTTCTGAAGTTCCCTGCCGCGCTCTCGATCCTTACTCATATCCGGCTGCGGTTCTTTAACAACGGGATAGAGTGAAGCATGCCCGTATTTTAGCGCATACTCACCACCCTCATGATCTGATGGTCCTTTGCTGCCGGTAGCAATTGAACGAATAATCTTATATTCGGAATCGTAATTGGGTGCCTCCGGGTCTTCATTCAGATAAAAACCTGCAAACCTGCTTGCTCTATCGATATTTTCGGGTATTACAGGATCAGCGAGGCCGAAATACTGGAAACCGAGATATCCTTCGCTTAAGTGGAGCATATCATACTGTTTTACAAATTCTTTATAGATGCTTTGCCCGTGCTGGTAAGTCCACTGACGGGTTATGGCATTCCACTGCCTGAAACTCCAGTCAAGAATTTTCTCATCGCCACCGATAACATAAAAAAGCGGCCAACTGTTAAAGCTTTCGTAATCGTCATCGAGTTTCCCGTGCAGGCGCATGGTACCGCCAGGGTATGTGAACCTGTCTAAATAAAGAGGAGCAGCATCGTTAATGGTATCAATCAGGTGACGCTGCATGACCGCCCAGGATGGCGGCGCCTCCCGGACTGAACCCGTAATCGTTATCATCCCGGGAATCGGGACAGACTCGGCATGTAAAGAAACCGTATGACACATAAAAAGAATTAATAAAATTGAATATAGCTTGGATTTCATATTATTAACTCCTGTGATAGTTTATGTTCATCATTTATAATTCTAATATACCACCATTGGGATAAACGGAAGAGAAAGGTGTCCGGATATCTGCCAAGCTATACGAAGAATCTATTGTTCGGAAAATCAAACGCCAAACCCGGAAAACATACAGCTCATTTTAGTTTTACCTGTTTTCAATCTCCATACCCAGTGTGATAACTTCATGAGGCAGGAGCGTAACAGTAACCGTGCTGCCATGTATGACAGGCTTTTCAGCATCGTCGAGCGGCAGTTCAAGCAAATTGAGCCGCCTGGACGATTTGACCACGGCAGGCACAGTAATGGTGGCGGTTGTCTTCTCCCCGTTTACTTCGACAAGCCGTGCTATCATTTCACCGCCGTTCTCCGATTCCTTCAAACCGGATAGCACAACATTGCCCGGTTCAAGCGAAATAAAGTGCGATTCTTCAGGACGCGAGGCATTCTCTTTACCAAGGGCTGATGAAGGCGGTTCGGTTGAAAGCGGTGGTACATGGTAGTTGTCACCTTCGTCCCACACACCGTTTTTCCAGTCGCCGGTATGAGGAAACAAAGCATACTTTATATGCTGAATGCCCTGATCGGGATACATGTCCGGATCATCAAAACTCCTGAGCAGGCTGAGCCGGAGGTCACCGTTCTCAAATGAATGACCGTACTTTGACAGATTAAGCAGGGCAATCCCATTGTTGCCGTCAGTAATATCCACCCACTTTTGAGCAGGCACCTCCTGACCGGTTGTAGGTCGTTCTACGACATCGAAGGGGACATGGCAAAAGAAGCGTGGATCATCGAGTTCCAGCGGAAAAACAACACGCAGCAACGGTCCGTCAGTTGTGCCGCCGCCGCGCTCGAACCAATGTACATCGAGTTCGAAATCGATCCTCGGGTATGAGCGATATATATACGTTCTCTGGATAAATCTTGAGTTTCCCCATTTCTTGACAGTTTCAACACATGCCCGAACAGGGCCTCGTTCGGTCACAGTAACGCTTTCAACGTCTGTTATGTTCTCGATACGGTTTGGTTTGCCAATGACCCAGGCGCTCATGCTGCCCGCATCTTCCATGTATATCCGAAGGTGGTTCAGACCTCCGTTGGCGTATTCTATTCCGGTGCGTTTGTCCCGCAGACTTACAATATCCCCGGACGACATATCGAAACCGACAGAAAAGAAGTCTGTCTCGAATTCGCCGTTGTCGCCGGACAGGAGCTCGTTATAAGTACCCGGACGGGAGGTATCAATAGTGTATGAGCGGTAACCGCCTGCGGGCAGGTCATCAGCCACGAACAGGATGCGCGTCCGCCAGCCGGGTGGAAAGTTCTTGCCCCATACCACCTGTGCCGGGATTGTTTTCCCTGAAGGGTCCCGGACAACAACGGTAGGCGCCATACCCTGCCCGATATCCACCGGCTCAATGTGACTGCTGTCATAGGGATCACCCCAGTATGACAGATGTGCGGTTGCAGGAGATGAATGAGTGAAAATCTCTGCCTCGACAAGAGATGTACGTTCCCGTGGCTGGAGATTGAACACGACCACTGGCTGGCCCTGTCCCGGAGGGATTCTCACCTCGTCGGCGAGTTTCCTGAGCGCAAAGTCGCGGGCTTTCTCTGCACGCGAAAGAATCCATTTATAGTCGGCGACAGCGTCCATGTTGCTCTCATGGATTGCGGATCCGGGAAGAATATCATGGAACTGATTGAATAGCAAAGTTTCCCATGCCTCACGGAGGTCTTCCGCAGGGTACGTATCACCTAAAAAGCGGTTGAGCGACGACAAGAATTCGCCGGTAAACAGCGCAGATTCACAGTGGCGGTTTCCTTCTTTCACCCGCGCCACCGAAGTATAACATCCCTCAAAAATAAACTGCATCTCACCGCGGTGAGTAGGACGGCCGTCCATTTCCTGTTCCGCGGACCGAAAAAATTCTTCGGCTGTCGAGAATTGCACTTTCGGGTGGCGGGGAGTACTGTTCAGCACATGCACTGTATCGATATCACGCCGTGTAGGGCCACCACCATGGTCTCCCACTCCACAGGGAATGAAAAGCCTGTGACCGTCCGGCACGATATCGTCAAACTCTCTCACAAGGTCGTATGTGATGGCCTTGTTATATGATTTGTTTGCATAGGTGAGGATTTTCGAACCATTGGGCGATACCCACCAGAAAGGTCCATTCATCGGCTGGCACCGTTTACAATAGAACGATTCGCACTCTGAAAGCAGTAACAGTTGCGGAAGCTGAGATATATGCCCGAAATTGTCCGGAAGCCAGCCCACATGGGCTGTTTTCCCAAAACGGTCGAGGAAATACCGCTGGGCGAGTAAAAACGACCGGGTAAGTGACTCACCGCCCGAAAGGTTCGTGTCCGCTTCGACCCACATCCCGCCGCCGAGCTCCCAGCGGCCTTCCCGAACGTAGTGACGGATGCGTTCGAAAAGCGCCGGATCCATTTCCTCAATTGCCTTATAACAAGCGGCCTGGCTCTGAATATAGGTAAAATCGGGATACTCGTCCATGAAAGCGATAACCTGACGAAAGGTATCATGGAACGATTTAATGGTTTCGTCACCAGTCCACAGCCAGTTCATGTCAATATGGGCGTGACCAGTGACATGTGCCGTTTTGTCCGAACGGTCGGGTAAGGAAGCAAGACTGCTCATCATGAACCTTTTCAGGATTTCAACAACCGTGTCCGAGTCACCCGAAATATAAGCAGTGAGACCTTTCCGGGCTGCAGCGACATGCGGTGAAAGGCGAAGATGGTAGGTTTTGATTGCTGCACGGGCTTTTGTACTCAGATCACGCATTTCATTGTCGGATGTTTCCGCGGTTGCAGCTACGAGACACAGGCAGCTCACAGCCATATTCCCGGGCACAGGATAACTATCGGATGCCTCGCTGGTCTGAAGTACGATTCTGGAGCCGTCATCACTCAACGCACGTGCCAGCATCACTGCGTCCAACGGAATATCACCACGGGCATATCCACGCGGATCGACCGACCGCAGTACCACCTCGCCCAGTTCTTCCCCGGAGGGAGTAACGAACAAGCATCGTATATTTTCCGCTTTCGCATTGCTGAAATTTGAAATTGCCACCTCTGCCGTTATTCCTGTCCCGTTTTCCATCGCACGCAATCCTATATTCGTGAGCGCCAGACTGTCATAACCACCTCTGCCTGCCCGTTCCGAAGTATCAGGATTCGTCAGAGAAAAGGCAATCCCCGATTCAGCGTCAATCGAACAGGAAAAGCTCCAATTTCTTCCAAATCTCCATCCGCTGTTCAATTCGCATATCTTAAGCAATAGCCTGTTTAATCCTTTTTGAAGCACGACATCCACTACATGGTCTCTGGGTGAATCATGCCACGGATTTACGTAAATGAAGTCCCGCCATACTTCTTCACCGTTTACCCACACCGCCAGGCCGTCACCCGAATCGAGCACCAGTTGTGCATTCCCGTCTTTTTCGGCATGAATGTAAGTAAACGCATATGCCGCACAGAACCTTTTAACCGGGAAATCGAAATCCCGTAAATCAACACGCGCAGTCGTTGCCGATACCGCCTGCCATGTGAAACCACCCGCTTTTTCCCCGGGTGACGGCGCCAGTTCCTGTTCCGGCAGATACGGGAAATCCAGTATCTCGTTATCATCGGATGTGTGGAATGACCCGATTACAAGCCAATCGACAACAGGGGTTGCTGAAGCAGCGCCTATGGGGATTGAAAGCATGCCGGTGCTCCCGGCAAACAATAACAAAAGTGCGCATATATGTTTTTTCATTTATCCCCCCCAAAATTTTGAATCGTGCCCTGTCCCTGATGTTTGTCGTATTTTTTGGGACAGCAAGCCTACCGTGGTCAGTCGCCTCCATATTGGAAATCAGGCCACTTTCAACGGTGATGTATCGGAAGACGTGCCGGCCTTTCAAGCTTTCAGGATACTCCTGAATCATTTAACAAAATAAATTTCCCCGAACCTCCATGGGGTATGAAATCCCAAAGCTTTCGGAAAACTGAAAGCGGCAGACCAATCGTCATCTTGAACGTCCGATTTTCCCCGCTCGATACGGAAGAAGTTCATCCGCCACATATCCCCGACCCTGGGCGGTGTATTTTCGGCGGTCCACATCTCATCGAAGGGAATAGCGAGTTCTGCGGTCCATAACGTATCTGAGGTTCCTTCTTTTATACCGTTACCCTCAACATAAACACCATGCTTGAAACCGCTGAAATTCCATTTCTTTGTATTGATGTATACACCTTTTCTTGTTTCTCCACCATTCAAAATAAAAAGATCCACGATTGTGTTTGCGGGATTGATATTGATCTCGTAATAGGTATGTCCACGGTTCTCAGGGTCGATAAATATTTCGAAAACCTCTTCTTCCCAGAGATTTTCATCATTATGAGTGTGAGTAGTCCATGCGTCGTTATCTTCGCCATAGAATCCAACATAGAAATATGTATCATCCCAGAGGAGACGAACAGTGGTTTTTAACGGCAGGTCGAGCCCGGTGTCTGCATCGTGTAACAATGCTTCCTCTGCCCGAAGCCAATCGTTTTCATCGAGCCTGCCGTCAATCGTTATCGGACCGGTCGTTCGTTGCGCAGAATACTTCGCCACATCATCGTCAGCTTTTATGTTGTTCGGAAAAAACAGCATTACCGGGCACACTGCGATGAGCAAGAACGTAACAAACATATAGTCCGAACAGTAAGTTCTTGTTTTCATTGGCAACTCCCTGCTGCAAAGTGTAAGTTGTCAGAACATATTGGACACATTGAGATAACAATTAAGAGGGCGGTGAAAAAATATTTTCACGCGCCCCGGCTTGTAATATGTGACTGTGTTGCTGTCAAGGGCAAGACAAGCCGGCCATACATAAATATTGTTATTTATTATTTACTTACCCTTTGTAATATATTCTCTTTATTCATGCTAATTATACTTTATTTATTTCTTGTACAATTCCTTGTGCCACGGGAATGCAAAACTCGGTTTGTTGACAAAACGCTTCACACCGATTTCAAGCTCAATGGTCGTGGAAGGCGGCAGCTCCACAGCGAAGAACTTTCCATTGACCGGGACACCTTTTACAGTGGAAATAGTGTTATTTTCTTTATCGCTCACGAGCTGGTTATAGCTAACTTCCGTACATTCATGTTCCCCGTATGCGCCGGCCTGAACAATCAGGTTTCGTGTTTCAAAGGCGCTCGTGTTAACCAGTTCAAGAACCGTACGGTTCGCTTCCAGTTTCTTAATCAGCGCGGCAACATCGAGCGGAAGACCCGGCCGTACACGGTCTATATCGTAATAGCGCACCTGTGCCCGCAGAAGACCGCCATTGAAACACACATGGGGACTGCCCATAGTCATCTGCCGCAGGCCGTTGACAAGCATCGGGTTTTGTTCCATGAGCGTCTGGCTTGCCCATTCATGCTGATAACTCTTGTCGCTCATCCTGGCCAGTGTCAGGAGAACATGCTCATATTCCGCCTTGAGTATCTTTTCCGGCCAGTCAGGATTACGACCGTCGAGATAGTTCAGATATGCAGGCTCGTTATATATGTTTTGCCAGCGTCGCAAATTCACATACACATCGTTCCAATCCATGATTGTGCCGTCCGAATACCAGAGTTCCTTGCCTTTTTTCGCTCCTGCCGATGCATCGTCGACTGAAACAGCCCAGGGCCCGTTCTTTGTGCCCTCGCGGAGTTTTTCGATCAATTTCCAGTCACCCTGATCCATCGAACCATGCCAGAGGTGACTCAGTATATGGGCATCGAGAGGACGGTAATCATACCAGCCCTCAGGCCCGTACCGGTATGGTACGACAAGGTTCCCGTCACGGGTTTTCGCGTTGTCAAAAAGCACCCTGACCTGAGACCGTAAAAGTTCAAGGTAACGGTCGTCACCGCTGAGCAGGTGCGCACACTCGGAAGCGGTAATAAGCGACCTGAAAATCTGGATATTGGAATACCGTCCGGACCATCCGAAGAAACCTCCCCACCACTGGCCGTTCCGGTACTCGCCGATTTTGCCGGTGCGGCCGATATTATCGGGGATAATGCCGTTATTTTTCCCGATACGCTCCATCCATGCATCCACATAATCCAGAACCCACTTTTTATACTTTTCCTCTCCGGTATAAAGGTATGCATTGGTAACAAGGCCGGTGATGGTCAGATTCATGGGAACATCGCACCGGGTAACAATCTGATCATATAATTTCTGGATTTCCTCGCGGCGCCGGGGATCTTTTTCCCAGCCGGGTTCCAGCTCTTTCAGTACAGGGTAGAGCGAGGCATGCCCGAAATTGAGCGTATACACCGCACCGGCATGGTCTGAGGGGCCTATGCTTCCGGTCTCGATTGATGTTATAATCCTGTAGCGAGGGTCATAGTTTGGCGCTTCGGGATCCTCGTTTAAATAAAATCCCGCAAACCGTCGTGCACGGTCAACATTTTCAGGTATGAGAGGGTCGGCAAGGCCAAAATAGTGAAACCCCACATAGCCCTCGGTCAAATGGAGACTATCATACTGTTTTACAAATTCTTTGTAAACGCTTTTCCCGCGCTGGTAAGTCCACTGACGGGTAATAGCATTGAACTGTTCTAATCCCCGGTCAAGGATTTTTTCATCACCACCGATGACATAAAATAGCGGCCACTCCGTAAAACACTCGTAATCATCATCGAGTTTCGCGCTCATTTTCAGCGTTCCGCCACGGTGAGTGAATTTTTCGATATAAACCGGCGCTGCTTCTTCAATGGTTTTCATGAGCCGACGTTGCATAATCGCCCAGCCGGGAGGGGCCTTTCGGACTGTAGCGGTGATTTTGACTATTCCGGGGATGGTAACCGGCGCATCCTTTTTCATATCGGCGCACAGACTTTCTGTCAGAAATACCAGTATGAAGAGAGTGGGGAAAAATTTAAAAACAACCTTCATAGCGACTGTACTCCTCTCGTAAGGTAATGTAATGCTCATACAATGACCTGCAATAGATGAACACATCCCATTCCCAATATAGTACATGGCCGTACATATATAGTATATATTATCGTACATAAAAACAAAACATACCTATAGAGAATATAAGATAGGTACAATCAAGCTTTTATGTACTCTCAGTCTGTACATGCTGTTTCAGTTTATTTGCAAGCCATCCCGGGCGATTGGTAATGATTCCATCTACCCCGAGCTTTGTAAGTCTTACCGCTTCTTTATGGCTATTAACCGTCCATGCATAGAGTTCTAATCCTGATGACTTGACCATTTCTGCAAAATCCCCGGTAATACCCGGGTAACGGGCACTCAAACCGTCAATGTTACTCGCCAGGGCTCTTGTGATGATTTCAGAATCATACGGAAGAAATTTTCTTGTGAATCCATTTGTTCTGGTGTTTACAAGCCAGTAAACAGGTAGTTCGGGCATGATTTTTTTTGCCCCAGAAACAGTATCAAGATCAAATCCCATGATAACTATCTGTGATATTTTTCCCTTTTTTATAATTGTTGTGCGAAGGAGAGGAACGATTTCTTTACCACACTTAATCTCAATAAACAGTTTTTTATTATCGGGCAGGGTAGTAAGGATTTCCTCAATAAAGGGTATCTTTTGCCCTGCACATTTCGGGAATTTTACAATTCCGGCATCGAGGTTTCTCAGTTCTGTCGATGGGGTTACCCCGACGGTGAGGTTTTTTTTGGCAGTTCTTTTTGTCGTGGCATCGTGGATAACAACGATTCTCTTGTCAGGCGTCAGGTGAACATCGATTTCAACCCCGTCCGCATCGAGTTCCCAGGCAAGTCTGACCGCTGCAAGCGTATTCTCCGGAGCGTGATATGAAGCTCCACGGTGAGCTATTATCGCCGGGAAATCGTTTTTCTTGTGTACGTTTAGCATGGTAACAAAATATAAAAAAAACAGAACGGAAGCAATCATAGAAATGCAGACGATACGGTCAATACGTCGAAAATACAGCAGAGTATATTGAGGCGATCATATACTTTACTATGTACTATGAACGAAACAATTTTAGTTTTTACAACGATATTTTTCTGCCACCATATAACCCGGATTATTAAAAAAATTGATGTTTTCCTATTTAATAAGAATTATTTACTCCTTCACAATCACCGAAACTCATCCCCTAACCCCTGCTATGATAAAAGTCAAGGGGAAAGTTAAAAAAGGTTATCCTAATAATTGACAGTATATTAAATATGTATAATAAGCCTTTACAGCCTGCTATTCGTGGTTTTCCCACAAGTTACTATTCGGAAGTTCGGAAGCGGTGTAAACATTCTCTCTTTCGTGCTTATCGGCACAGGGGTCAGTCGTCATACACCTCGTTCCGAATTGAAGGTAAAGGTTTATTC
>AQSL01000155.1 GCA_000403035.1 Candidatus Latescibacter anaerobius SCGC AAA252-E07
TTTTATGAAATGGAAAAGTCTTCATTTACCTAAAAGTGTAGAAGTTGAAGAAGATACCCTGATTGATACCTATGGCAAGTTTGAGATTCAGCCATTGGAAAGAGGTTTCGGTATTACTCTGGGTAATGCGCTGAGGCGGGTTTTGCTATCATCAATTCAAGGTGCAGCAATTGATTCAATAAGAATCGAGGGAATTCATCACGAATTTTCGACATTGCCGGGTGTTGTCGAGGATATCCCCGAAATTATTCTTAATATAAAAGAGATTGATGTTAAACTTCATTCAGATGAACAGGTAGAAGCATCTATCGAAGTAAAAGGGCCGAAGAAACTGGTTGCCGCTGATTTTTCAGTCGATCCACGATTTGAAATCATGAATCCTGACCATTACATCGCTGAAATTGATGCCGATGGTGTTTTCAAAGCTGATTTTATTATTAATCAAGGGAGAGGATATATTCCTGCCGATGAGAAAAATCGTGCCAGTCTTCCCGTCGACACTATTTTGATCGATTCGATTTACAGTCCGATCCGTAATGTTGTTTTTCATGTGAGTAATGCACGTGTAGGCCATAGAACCGATTATGATAAACTTACCATTGAGATATGGACAAACAAGTGCATACCTCCGGCTGATGCTCTGGCTTATGCTGCGAAGGTTCTCACCGATCATCTCAAACTCTTTATCAATTTTGAGGAAGAATTCGAGGAAGTTGAAGAAGATGTTTTTGATGAGGAAAAACTTCGGATAGCTCGATTGCTGGATACGCCGGTTGAGGAAATGGAACTTTCGGTTCGTTCGTCAAACTGTTTAAAGGCTGCAGGGATAAAACTAATCCGTGACCTGGTAGTAAGGACTGAGGCCGATATGCTCAAGTACCGTAATTTCGGACGCAAATCGCTGAGTGAACTGAACGAGGTTCTCAGAGAAATGGGTTTGTCGTTCGGCATCGATGCAACGATATATGATGAAGAGCTTGAAAATTATAAGAAAAGTGGAAAAGCAAATTAATTGACGAAGTACTGGTTACGATTAGTATAATTACATTTTAAAGGTCTTGTGAAAAAGGACTTTTTCACCACCCCCTTAAATCGCTACATTGTTTTTCATACTTCGTATTTTGACTGAAAGGTTTATAAATGAGGCATCTGAAAAGCGGCAGGAAACTTTCACGACGTAAGCCACATCGTAATGCTATGCTTGCGAACCTTGCGGCTTCACTTATACTGAACGGTAGAGTTAAAACTACCGATGCTAAGGCAAAAGAGGTAAGACCCTTTATTGAAAGAATGATAACATTTGCAAAACGCGGAGATCTCCATGCCCGACGTATTGTTTTAGCCCGTCTCAAAGATGCTGTGGCTGTCAAGAAACTATTTGATGAAGTCGGCCCCCAATATGTGAACCGTTTCGGTGGTTATACCAGGATAGTTAAATTGGGGTTTAGACAGGGTGATAATTCACCTGTTTCTCTTATTGAATTAGTGAAAGATGAGGATGTAGTAAAAGAAACGAAAAAAGGTAAACCATCAAAAGCCGGTGCGAAAGCTCAACCGGTACCCTCAAAAACTCCTGAAGAAACAGGTGAAACTGTTGAAAAAGAAGAAGGGATCGAAGCCGCCGAAGTGATTCCGGAAGAAGCAGAAAAGGATACCGAAGAGAAAACAGAAGAAGCTGAAGAAAAACCGGCGGAAGATGTACAGGCTGAAGAAGTAAAAGATGAATCACCTGCGGAAAATGAAGAAGCGCCTCCCACGGCTGAAACGAAGGCGGAATCTGATGAGGACTCCGTTAGCGCCGGAGAATCGGGTGATGAGATTGAAAAATCTGCAGATGAAGAATCGGATTCTGGTGAAGAAGCAAAGTAAGGGAAAAGAGTAAAGCGTTTGATATGAATTATATCGTGATACATGAACAGAAGAAAGGGTGTGGACATAATTATTCCACACCCTTTTATCGTAATAATTGCAAGGTATCGGTTATTGTTTGTATGTTCATTTTCGCATGTACGTTGTTTGCAGAACCCGGAAAAGAGTTCTCACTTAATTCTCACCCTTCATCCTTCACATTTCCGGAAACACGTGCGCTGTGGGTCGTACGTGATACCATAACATCCCCTCGTGAAGTAGAGGATGTTGTGAACTTTGCCGTACAGTACGGTTATGATGTTCTGTTTGTTCAGGTACGGGGACGAGGAGACGCTTATTATAAAAGTTATTTTGTTCCGGGGCCCGATGATTTACCGCATATTCCCGATGAATTCGACCCGCTCGCATCAATTATCGAAAGTGCTCATGCCAGAGGAATAAAGGTTCATGCCTGGTTCAACATGAATTATACCTGGTCCGACGACAATCCTCCAAAGGCTCCCGATCATCTTGTCAATTCGCATCCGGAATGGTTTATGGTTTCTGTGGAAGGTTTGAACATGACGGATTGCCCGATAGATTCCGTCCGTAACAATCATGTAGAGGGACTTTATATTTCTCCTACACTGGAAGAAGTGAGGAGTTATCTTTCGAGAGTAATAACAGAGGTTCTTCTCACGTATGATATCGATGGCGTACATCTCGATTATATCCGTTACCCGGGCCGTCAATATGATTATACACAGAGAATCCGCCAGCAGTTTTACCGGCGTTATGGTGTCGATCCGGTCAGTGATATTATGGAGTCTGATGATGATGAAACGATACTGTACTATCTTGAAAGATGGGTAGAATACAGGGCAGATCAGATTGACAGTCAGGTAAGAAGTATTGCACGGCGAATTTCATTTGTTAACAAGGATATTAAACTTTCGGCAGCGGTGAAACCGGATGTCAATGAAGCCTACTATGAATACGGGCAAAACTGGGCCGGCTGGCTGAATGAGGGAATTGTCGATTTTGTGGTTACCATGAGCTACTTTCGTGAAACAGATGTTCTCAGGGAGGTTTTGCATAATTCATTACAGCAGGTTGATCGACAGAAGGTTATTGGTGGAATCGGAGCGTATATATTGACTCCCGAAAAAACTGCCGAGCAAATAATGCTCATGGGTAATCTGGGACTTCCGGGATACTGCCTTTTCTCGTATACGACGTTCAAGGATAATCCGAATTTTGCCGAGTCTCTTCATTCATTGTTAGTTTCTCTCAAATAACAGACAGTACGCCGGATGTATATGACCTCTTAAAATTCATGATTTTCATTCATAGTCGGTAATCATAATCCAGTCACAGGTTAAAAGTAAATGGAATGAAAGATGATTTTTTTCGCACATGCGAGAACATAATCGGCTCAGGAAATATTGATGTAACCGCTGATCCGCCGGTTCTTTATCCTTCCGGCGAAGAAAGTATCAGAGAAGTTATACGATGTATCCGTTCCGGGAAACATACAATGCAAATTGTCGGCGGCGGCACATACCCTGTTCCCCCTTGCAGTACAGGCGCGATCAGGATATCCACAAAAGCGCTGTCTGCAATTTCCGAAGTCAATCCGGATGATTATCTAATGATCGTACAGGCCGGTGTTCTTATCGATGATGCAGCATATCATGCGGAAACAGCGGGTCTGTACATGCCGCTGGATATAACATCCGGAGATAGAGCAACAATCGGAGGCGCATACATGACCAACGCTGTCGGACCCAGTATGACCGGATATGGAGCGTTTCGTAATTCGGTTACAGGTGTTCGATGTATAGATGCACAGGGTGACATTGTAACATTTGGCGGGCGTACAGCAAAAAATGTGACCGGATATGATATTACCCATTTTCTTTCAGGAACGATGGGTCTGTATGTGCTGGCTGTAGAATTAATCCTGAAAGTATATCCAATGCCGGAAAAACGGGTGATGATTGAGGCGCTGTTTCCTCCGCGTTCAAAACCTTTCGATACTCTGAACGAGGTGATTTCAGGATTGCCCGGTGCCAAAAGATTCGAATTTATTGCCGATGGAGGCCTTGGCGGGGAGATTTCGATCGCTGTTGGTTTTGAGGGAATGAACTCTCTCGTTTCAAAATGTGTAGGTTCGGCACGTGAAATGATGCATCATGCCGGAGTCGAAAAAATCCGGCTTAAAAAGTATGAGACATTTACGTCAAAACGCAGAAAAGCAGCTCGTAGCATGACAGGTCCGGAATTCTATACTTTTTCAATTCCCCCTTCATCTTCCGGAATATTCATGGAAAAAATCAACGCTGTTTCACCAAAAATGCCTGTGATAGCTCACCCGTCGATCGGCAGGTTCCATCTGGTATGCAGCGATAATGACCAGATTGAATCGTTGCGTGAGACATCTCTCGCACTCGGAGGAAAACAACCGGTTGGATGGGGTTCTATCCGGAAAAAAGGGATAGCGGCATTGTTTACAAAGCAGGAACTTTCGGTTGCCAGAGCTTTAAAACATGAAATTGATCCATCGGGAATTTTTAACGCCCACATGGGGATGAACGATTGAGGAGTTATCCCTGAAAATCGTGAGGGAAGCATTGTGAAACAGGAAGGTGCACAAGCTGAAACAGGAAAAGAATAACGAAATATATGGGATGAAAAAGAGCCGGCCCTTTTGCATCACTGTCCGGCCAGGGATTGTATGAGTATGAAAAAAGGTGAAAAAATCAGGATAAAAATCGACCGTCTTGCGCCTGACGGCAAGGGGTATGCAGAGGTAAACGGCCGTTCTGTATTGGTAAAAGGAGCGCTGCCCGGTGACGAAGTGATTGTATGGATAAAAAGTCTGAAGAGACATTCGGCCCGGGTGCGGCTTGAATCGATTGTTACCGAGGGAGTGAAACGTATTGAAGCAAAATGCCCCCATTTTGACCGGTGCGGCGGCTGCCTGTGGCAGGATGTTCCTTACGATATGCAATGCCGGCTGAAAATGCAGCTCGTTAAGGAAGCGTTAGACCGGATTCAGGGTATCGATCCGGTTGAAGACATAGATAGTATTACTTCCCCTGATGTGTTTTACTACCGTAACAAGATGGAGTTTTCGTTTGACAAACCCCCGTCCGCTGAAAACGTTCTGCTTGGGCTGCACGAGCCCGGCAGGTACGACAGGATATTCGATGTTACCAACTGTCTTTTGCAGTCGGAACTGTCAAACAAAGCGGTTACCGTTACCAGGGATTTTATTTTAGAACATGGATTATCGGCATACGGATTAAAGTCACATACCGGGCTTTTACGGTATTTAATGGTCAGGGATGCCAAGAATACCGGGGAATTGATGGTAAACATGGTAACCTCGGATGAACATTTCAGGCATCAGAGGGAATACTGTGATTATATTCTGAAAGAAATACCCGAAATAACAACAGTGATCAGGAGTATTAACCGCGGTTTGGGAAGCGTATCAACGGGCGAAGAGCGGGAGATTCTTTCCGGGGATGGAGTATTGAGGGAACGGATCGGCGCATTCACATTTACCATTTCACCCGATTCTTTTTTCCAGACAAATCCCGGGCAGACAAAAAATATGTACGATACAATATCCGAATTCAGTAATCTTTCCGGTTCCGAACACATCCTTGATCTCTACTGCGGCACAGGAACTATCGGTATATATCTCGCGGATAAAGCCGGTCAGGTTACCGCAGTTGAAATGGTAGAAGAAGCAGTCAGAGATGCCGAAAGAAATGCAGCGTTCAATGGGATAAAAAATATTCAATTCATAGCCGGGCGGTTAGAGAAAATTATAAGCGAACAGGTAACGCAAAGAGGCAAATATGATATCGTTATATGTGATCCTCCACGTGTTGGTATCCATCCGAAAGTGATGAATAATCTTGTCCGGATGCGTATACCTCGTATGGTATATGTTTCATGTAACGTGAAGGCAATACCGCAAGACCTGGAAATACTTTGTATGGCCGGATACCGTGTTAAGAAAGTCAGGGTATTTGATATGTCGCCCCATACTCCCCATATAGAGACTGTGATATATATGGAGATCCCGGATTGAATTACCTGAAATACTACCTTTTATGTGTAGTGTCAGATACAATGTTTTTTTAGGTTGGAATATTTTTGAAACAAAGAACGTATCCGTTTTTATTTATAGTATATCATTTCCTGTTTGGAATAAAATAATGTATTATTTTGTACGCAGTACTATGTAATGTAGTAGGGACAGATTATAATCTGTCCCCGCGGATGGTTAATACAACATCTTAAAAGCGTTGTGAAAAACGATAAGGTTCAGGATGTAAGCTGTCAAGGGTCAGCGCGAAGCGTTGATTTACAAGCCCTTGACAGCAACAAACGATATATATTTCATTACAGGGTGCGTGGAAAAAGGATTTTTTCACCGCCCTCTTGAATGCAGTTTTCTATAACCGGTACTCATTCAAATTATTGACCCCGGTACTCACTTTTTGTATTTTACGGGAAACGAAAGGCACAGCATGAAATATCTTGTAACCGGAGGCGCCGGATTTATAGGGTCGAATGTAACAGAGGCGTTGGTAAACCTCGGGGAAGATGTTGTTGTCCTCGATAATCTTTCAACCGGAAAACGTTCAAACATTGAACCGTTTTTGATGAAGGGCAACATGAGGTTTATTGAAGGAACAATCATCGACTATGAAACGTGTGCCGAAGCATGCAGGGGTGCCGATTATGTTTTGCACCAGGCGGCATTTGTCAGTGTTCCCGGGTCGATTGAGGATCCGAAAATCACCCATGATACGAATGTAACCGGCACGGTCAATATATTTCATGCGGCAAAGGATGCGGGTGTGCGACGTATCGTATGGGCATCCTCGACTGCTGTTTACGGCAATTCCGAAATTCTCCCGAATGTAGAAACCATGCCGCTCTGCCCGCTTTCTCCCTATGCCGCATCGAAAGCTGCCGGAGAGATGTATGCGCGGGCATTCAGCGAAGTATACGGTTTATCAATTATCGGTCTGCGCTATTACAATGTCTTCGGGAAACGTCAGGACCCCTCCTCGGCGTATGCGGCTGTAATACCGATCTTTGTTGCCGGGCTGTTAAGGGGAGAACAGGTGACTATTTTCGGGGATGGTGAACAGACAAGAGATTTTGTTTTCGTTGAAAATGTCGTTCAGGCGAATATAAAAGCTGCAACACAGTCAAAACCCGAATCCAGCGGACGTTCGTTTAATATCGGCTGCGGGGAAAGAATATCGATACATACATTATACAGAATAATTGCGCGGGAACTTCATTCGAATTCACAGCCTGTTTATCGTTCCTCCCGTCCGGGAGATGTGCGGGATTCGGTTGCGGATATAAGCGCTGCAAAAGAAGCATTCGGATATGAACCGGGTATTAATGTCGAGGAAGGATTAAAAAAATCTATTGCATGGTACAGGGACAACATTCTATAAGACGTGGGAAAAGATGCGTTCGGAAATAGTATGCATACTTGCGGTTTTGGTATGTATGATGGGCTGTGGCGCTCAGGAACCAAAGATTATAACCGCTGTGGACAGGCAGAACATGAAAATGATTGTACTGGCCGGTGAACGTACCGAACTCAATAACTTATATGATGCGGATTTTATCATCCTGGGAGGAGGCCTTGGCGGAATAGCCGCAACGCTTGCGGTATGCTCATCGGGAAGAACTGCAATTCTCGTCGAAGAAACCGACCGTATTGCAGCATGTTTTGCCATGCAGGATACATCGGAATATTTTGACAGCAACCTCATGGATACGACCGGCTCCTCAAAAAGATACCGTAGGTTTCGGTCGAAAATAATGGCGTGGTACAAAGAAAGATCGCTAAAGCAGCCGGAATCTTTTTCACCGTACTTTTCGAACGTTGAGGATTTCGGGGAAAACAATTTTTGTTTTGGAACTGAAGCGGCCATAGATGTTATCTATGATATGCTTGAACACCAAATTAAACTTGAACGCCTCACCATACTAAGACGTCATAAAATCGTCGAGGTTGTGGACTATAAAAAGAGAATCGCCTCTCTCAATGCAGTGGATCTTGATAATAAAGTTTTAAACCAGTTAACCGGGTGGATGTTTATCGATGCTACCGAAACAGGTGATATTCTATCGCTTGCCGGTATAGACCATGAAATCGGAAGGGAAAGCGGCGCCGATACCAGTGAACCTCATGCGCCTGATGTTTCCGACAGTACCGATGCAGTTGCGTATTATTTCTATCGGGTTATTGACAAAAACGAAGCGCCGGATTATTATGAAGTTGATCTTCTGGAAGAAAAACCGGATGACACGGATTCTTATGCCAGTATTGGGCTGGTGAAAGAGCCGAGGCGCATAAAAGCATTTGCGAGGATTGGAGAACAGGATATTTCCGCAGAGTATGGAAGCGGTCCGAGAGCACGGTTTTTCGTGGATTCGATCGGGATAGGTTACACCCCGATCATTATTCCCGTTGAAGAGAACGGGAAAAATAAGCTGATCATCGGGACAAAGCCGTTTCAGATACCTTTTCGTGCTCTCATTGCACCGAAATACACAAATTTCATTGTTGCCGGTAAAAGTATCGGCACAACGTACATAGCTTCTACCGCCTATAACAATCCTTCCGTGATCTGGGCGATTGGCGAGGGCGCCGGGGAGTCTGCCGGATATTGTGCCAGTAAAGAAATCAATTTTCATAAGCTTATGAACAGCAAGACAAATATCTTATCTCTTCATAAGTGGATGGTTAGGAAAAGAGGTATCCCGATATACTGGTATGATGATATTGCGGCGGGTGATCCTGATTTTGTAGAAGCACAGTTGAAACCGTTTCAAAGTCCGGAATACCATAAATCCGCACAAACGCTTCATTTCAGAGATTGATTTTTACGTATGGGGTGTGTTTTACTCTTACAGGATTCGTCGCCATGCATATCATATCGTCCGGACATGCAGGCGCACATTACAAGGTTTCAGGGCGCCCCGGAACGGTAGCATATCAGGCTGGCGGTTGAAAACTTTTTCAGGAAATGAATTATGGGAAAAGTTAGAGAGGTTTCTTGCGAGGCGCTCATCGCAGGTATACTGTATTCCGACAATAATTCGCTCGAAACGGCAGTACGGTTACTCGAGGAAAAATTCGGTCCGGTTGCGTTAAAAAGTGAAGCGTTTGATTTCAATATGACCGATTATTATTCCGCCGAAATGGGCAAGGATTTGAAAAAGATTTTTTGCTGTTTTGAAAACCCTGTTGCCCTTGAGACCCTTCCGGATATCAAGCTTACAACAAATGAGATGGAACTCCGTCTTGCCGCGGGAAATGCAGACAATCCCCGGCGAAGGGTCAATATTGATCCCGGTTATGTGACATTATCAAAACTTGTGCTCGTTACCACAAAAGATTACAGCCACCGTGTTTTTATCGGAAAGGGGATATATGCCGAAACGACTCTCAGATTTATTGGCAGGACGTTTACATCTGTCGAAACCACCTACCCCGATTACAGGACACCGTTTGCAATAGATTTTTTCAACACCGTACGTGAATTCGTTAAGGAAAACAGGATGGTATGGAACCGGAAAAAAGAATTGAAGAATTAAAGGAGGAAATCCGCAGGCATGACCACCTTTATTATGTTCTTGCGGACCCGGTAATAACCGATGAGGAGTATGATGCTCTTGTCAGGGAACTGGAGGCTCTGGAGGAAAAGCATCCGGAACTGGTAACATCCGACAGCCCGACAAAGCGTATCGGAAGCGATCTGACAAAGGAATTCCCCACACATCTTCATTCAAGCCCGATGCTCAGCATTGCCAATACCTACTCCGAGGATGAGGTTGATGACTTCGACCGCCGTATCAGAGGGTTACTGCCCGGCGAGGAAGTAACCTATACCTGCGAGCTTAAAATTGACGGTGTTGCTGTTGCACTGCTGTATGAGGATGGCGTTTTACAGGTGGGTCTGACACGTGGGGATGGCGTTTCAGGTGAAGAAATCACTTCAAACATTCGCACGATACATCAGATACCTCTCAGGTTGATTGGATATGAGGGCAGATGTGAGATTCGCGGAGAAGTGTATATGAAGCGTGACGATTTTACCCTCATGAATGAAATACGTGAACAAGCAGGGGAGAGCCCCTTTGCCAATCCAAGAAACGCGACCGCTGGCTCATTAAAGCTGCAGGATCCCCGGATAGTCGCAGACCGGCCTCTCAACTATTTTGCATACCGGCTGGAATTACCCGGAGACGGAATTTCAGGTCAGTGGGAAAGTCTGGAAAACCTGTATTCCATGGGGCTGCCGGTCAATGAAAACAGAAGAATATGCGCTTCGACCGCAGATATTATGAAATTTGCCGCCGAAATGGAGGAAAAGCGCGATGCACTTCCGTACGATATTGATGGCATTGTTGTGAAGGTTGACTCTCATGACCAGTTTCGAAGACTCGGTTCAACTGCGAAAAATCCCCGCGGTGTCATGGCGTATAAATTCCGTGCACGGCAGGCTGTGACGGTTATAAGGGAAATAAAACTTCAGGTCGGAAGAACAGGGACTGTGACACCTGTAGCGGTATTGGAACCGGTTTTTCTCGCGGGTTCAACCATAAGTCGCGCCACACTTCATAATGAGCAGGAAATCGCCCGTAAGGATATCCGTGAACGTGATACGGTCATCATAGAAAAGGGCGGAGATGTTATTCCGAAAGTGACTGAAGTAATCAGGGAAAAACGGCCGGACGATTCCATAGCTTTTGCCATGCCGGCGGATTGCCCGGTATGCGGTTCCGGGCTCGTACGGGATGCGAGCGAAGTAGCCGTTCGCTGCATAAATGCCCGCTGCCCTGCAATGGTCGAGGGCAGGATAATCCATTTTGCATCCCGTGAGGCGCTCGATATCGAAGGATTGGGTCCTTCACTCGTTTCACAGCTTGTAAAAACGGGGCTGGTCAGAGACTATGCCGGACTCTATACTCTCTCATTCGATGATCTGGCTTCTCTGGAGCGAATGGGAGAGAAAAGCGCATCCAATATCACCTTTCGAAAAAGGTTTGACAATTTTTTTACTTAGAGTAATACTCTATAACCATATTTTCATCAAGATTTACCGGGATCATTTCCCGGCTCGGAATTTCTTTCAATACTATGCTTAAATCAGGTCTTAAAATATCAAGATAGGGTACGGTTTTGTTTGATGACCTCCCTACTGCATTTCGCATCTGAACATTGTTCTGCATATCTTCGGAAACTTGAATTTTCATTTCAGGTTTAACCTGAAAAGAAGGAACATTGATACACTTCCCATCTATAAGAATGTGTTTGTGTGTAACAAATTGTCGAGCCTGTCTGATAGTGTTGGCAAAACCCGCTCTATAAATAATATTATCCAACCTTGTTTCCAGCATCTGGAGCAGATTTTCACCAGCAACACCGGATTTTGACATCGCCTTGAAAACATAATTACGGAACTGCTTCTCGAGCAATCCATACGTGTATCGAAAACGCTGCTTTTCAAGTAAATGCTTGCCGTAATCAGACATTTTTCGGGTCATTCTATTTCCATGCTGGCCTGGCGGATTCGGACGTTTTTCCATGATTCGTGCCGCCTTATCAGAAAGTGGAATGCCAAGCCTTCTGGATTTTTTCACTATCGGGCCTCTGTACCTCGCCATAAATTGTTGCCTCCATGACTCCTTATTTGGATTTACGATTCAGTATGTATCCATTATTTCGTTACAACCGTCAATCGTATTTCAATACTTTTATACTCTGCGCCTCTTGGGAGGCCTGCAACCATTATGCGGAATCGGTGTTACATCCCTGATCGCAGTCACATCAAGACCCGCAGCCTGCAGAGATCTCACCGCAGCTTCACGTCCCACACCGGGTCCCTTAACAAGAATCTCCACCTTTCTCACTCCCTGGGCAATTGCATCTTTGGCAGTAGCCTCGGCAGCGGTCTGAGCTGCAAACGGTGTCGATTTTCGAGAACCCTTGAAACCTACTTTTCCGGCAGAAGCCCACGATATCGTATTACCGTACTGGTCGGTAATAGTGACTACCGTGTTATTAAACGTGGCTTTTATATGAGCCACACCGTTCGGATCTACCTTCTTATCCTTCTTACGGGTCCGCCTCTTAGGTGATGCCACCTGAAACCTCCTTTATCTCTAAAAAATATTTTTTACTTTTTCTTTCCTGCAACAGTACGTTTTGGACCTTTTCTGGTACGTGCATTCGTTCTGGTGCGTTGCCCTCGTGAGGGTAGCCCTCTTCTATGCCTCAAACCACGGTAAGATCCGATTTCCAAAAGTCTTTTAATGTTCATCGTTACTTCGCTCCGCAGCATACCTTCCACTTTGTACTCTTCTTCAATATAATGACGGAGCTTGTTCAAATGATCTTCGGTCAGATTCTTGACACGTAAATCTTCCGGTATTCCCGACTTTTCACAGATTATTTTTGCTAACGAATGACCAATACCAAATATCCGGGTTAGGGCTATCTCAGTTCTTTTTTCTTTCGGCAGTTCTACTCCTGCGATTCTTGCCACGGATTATAACCTCCATATTCTCTCTGCGATGTACGATTTTTTCATTCTTCTATCTTCATCTTTTCTTATGAATCGTCAATCGTACTTCGCTATTTTTTCTATCCCTGTCTCTGCTTGTGCCGTGGATTCCTACAAATGACACGGAGCACACCTTTGCGCCTTATAAGCTTGCATTGGTTACACATCTTCTTTACTGATGCTCTTACTTTCATCGATTCATTCCTCTTTATCACTACAATCAGTTGCATTCACACCAAGGTTATTTCACCTATTTATGACGGTATACGATACGTCCCTTGGTAAGATCATAAACCGAAATCTCAACCGTAACCCGGTCACCCGGTAATATTTTTATAAAATGCATTCTCATCTTACCGGATATATGGGCAAGTACAATATGGTCGTTATCCAATTTAACCCGAAAGGTTGCATTCGGCAGAGACTCAACAACAACACCCTCAGAAGTTATCGCATCGTCTTTTGCCACTTTTCTTCTCCATACATAAGGGTTAAAATTTCCGGAAAGCCATCACGCACAACACACGTATTCTCAAAATGCCCCGAAAGCTTCCCATCGGCAGTAACAGCAGTCCAGTTATCATCGAGTGTTTCCACTTCCCAGGTTCCGGCATTTACCATTGGTTCGATAGCCAACACCATTCCATTTTTCAGAAGGGCGCCATCTCCGGGACTACCAAAATTCGGTACTTGTGGATCCTCGTGAAGGTTACGACCTATCCCATGCCCCACAAGCGCTCTTACAACATTGAATCCTCTCTGTTCGACATAACTCTGAACCGCATGACCGATATCGCCCACATGATTCCCGGAAACTGCCTGAGCCAAACCCCGGTAAAGCGAGTTCTCGGTGATCTCCATTAATTCTTGCACCTCTGCCGTTATTTCTCCAACAGCAAAGGACCGTGCAACATCACCGTAAAAACCATCCATGAAGGTTCCCAGGTCAATCTTGACTATATCACCCTCATTAAGCAGCCTGCCCTTCGGTATTCCATGAACGATCTCATCATTGACGGAAATACAGATGGCTCCGGGAAAACCATTATAACCGAGAAATGCGGCTTTTGCTCCATGTAATTCTATGAAATTTTTTACCTTCTCGGATATTTGAAAAGTCGTCACCCCAGGTTTTACTGCATCACGTGCCACTTCCATCGCTTTCGCTGCCAACCTGCAGGTGACACGGATTTTTTCAATTTCTCCAGCGGTACGAATGTTAATCATCAGCACTCTTATCCAAGAACAGCCCGAATTCTTTCAAAAACCTCATCCACGATTCCTATACCGTCAACCACTTTTAAAAGCCCGCGATCTTTATAATACTGCTTCAATGGCTCAGTCTGTTTATAATATACTTTTAAACGGCTTTCAATCGTCTCACGATTATCATCAGAACGTCCCTCAATTTCTGCTCTTTTGAGAAGTCTTTCGATGACGACTTCATCAGGAACTTGGATTGAAATTACGGCATCGATAGACCCGTTTTTACTTCTGAGCATCTCATCAAGCCCCTCTGCCTGGGGAATAGTCCGGGGAAAACCGTCAAAAAGATATCCATTCTTCATCTCGGGCATATCCAGTTTATCCCCTACAATACCCAGAATAATACTGTCCGGAAGGAGCTTTCCCGCATCCATATATTCGGCGGCTTTTTTACCCAGTTCGGTGCCGGCTTTACGGGCTTCCCTGAGTACCTCACCGGTTGAAACATGCGGGATGTTATAATATTCTTTTAACTTTGTGGCCTGAGTTCCTTTTCCGGCTCCGGGACCTCCAAGAAGAATTATTTTCAAGTATTTTATCCTTATCTAACTTACAATGAACGAAAATTTTTCATTCTTAATCCATGAGAGGTAAATCGTCATTCGCACTTATATACTGTTTTATCTCCGTCCCCGTACTCTCGAACCTTTGAGAAGACCCTCATAATGCCTTTCGACCATCTTGGCCTCAATCTGCTGAAGCGTATCAAGGGCGACACCGACAACGATCAAAAGCCCGGTTCCGCCAAAAAACGATGCGAATTCCATGTTGACCTTCATAAATCTCCCTATGAAAAACGGCATAATTGCAATTAATGCCAGAAATACAGAGCCCGGAAGCGTTATTCTGGTAAGAATACGGTCAATGTACTCCGCAGTCTTTTTCCCGGGTGGTTTCTGAGGAATAACTGCACCGTATTTTTTAAGATTATCGGCCAAATCCACCGGATTAAAAACGATAGCTGTATAAAAATAGGTAAAAAATATGATCAGTAAACCATAAAAGAACCAGTAAACCGGATGCGTCATTTGAAAATAATTCGTTGCAAACCGTAAAAATTCCCAGGGAATCAAAGTTGCCAATGTACCCGGAACAAACATGATTGCCTGCGCAAATATTATTGGTATAACACCGGCAGTATTAACCCTTAAGGGAATATAGGTCGATTGCCCGCTGTAAATCTTACGTCCGACTACTTTCTTTGGATACTGCACACGTATTCGACGCTGTCCCTGGGTTAAAAGAACCACTGCGGCAACAACAAAAATCATTAACACAACAAGAAAAACGCCTGTAAAAATACTCATGGTGCCGGCTCTCAATTCGGCTATCTGCATTTTGATGGCGAACGGAAAACGTGCGATAATTCCGATAAATATTATGAGAGAGATACCGTTACCAATCCCATATTCGGTCATCTGTTCCCCGAGCCACATGATGAAAATTGTTCCCGACACAATCGTTATCATAACCAGAAAGGTAAAACCAATGCCAGGATTTGGAACAATGGGAAATCCGGCAACAGGCTGCTGGGCTTCAAGCCATTTCGATATACCGAACGCCTGCGCCGCAGCGAGCAGAACGGTACCGTAACGTGTATACTGTGTCAGCTTCTTACGCCCCTCTTCCCCTTCTTTTGACAATCTCTGGAAAAACGGCACAACCGACCCGAGAAGCTGTATAATAATCGATGATGATATATAGGGCATGATGCCAAGAGCAAAAATGCTCATTTTTTTAAACGATCCGCCCACAAACATATCATACATACCGAACAGAGTATTGTTCAAATTGCTCATATATGAAAGAAGAGCCTGGGCATTAATTCCGGGAACAGGTATCATACCGCCTACCCTGTAAACAATACACATAGCCAGGACAAATAAAATCCGTCGTCTCAGATCCGGTATTTTAACAAGACTGTGAAAATTCTGAAACATATTAGATTACCTCTACCGTTCCACCGGCTTTCTCGATTTTTTCCCGCGCTGACTTGCTGAATGCATGAGCTTTGATGTTCAGCGCTTTGTTGATTTCGCCGGATCCTAACACTTTCACTTTCGTATCGGATTTATTGACAAGACCTGCCGTTTTAAGAATATCGGGAGTAATCTCGCCTCCCAATTCCTTTCCCGTAATATCTGACAGATTAACGATCTCGTACGTTTTCCTGAATATATTGAAAAAACCACGTTTCGGCACCCTTCGTATGAGAGGCATCTGGCCTCCCTCAAAACCACGTCGCACACCACCTCCCGAACGGCTCCTCTGACCTTTATGTCCCTTTCCGGAAGTACATCCTTGGCCGGTACCGGGACCCCTTCCAAGTCTCTTTGTAGATTTTGTGGTTACCTCTTTCGGGATCTGTAAATCATTCAGTTTCACATTAACCTCTTTATAAATTCACAATTCAAGATGTTGCCATCGTATTCTGTGATGTGTCATCAATTTCAGATACTTCCAGAAGGTGGCTGATCTTATTGATCATACCCCTGATCTGCGGCGTATCGTTATGTATAACTTTCCTGCCGACCTTGGTTATTCCAAGGGCGATAAGTGTTTTTTTCTGATCCTTTTTTCTTCCTATTGCAGAACGAACCTGTTGTATACAAAGTCTGGCCATTCTTTCCCCTTACTATCTTTCAGCATTCATAATTGATTCTTCACGATTCACCATTTATCGTATCTTGTTAATCGGCAGGTCACGGAATTTCGATATTATATGAATATCTCTCAATTCCATTAAACCTTTCATCGTTGCTTTTACAACATTATGAGGGTTTGAGGAACCAAGCGATTTTGCCAGAATATTCCTGATACCCGCAGGCTCAAGAACAGCACGAACGGCACCTCCCGCAATGATACCCGTACCCGGAGCAGCAGGTTTGAGAAGAACCCTTGCCGCAGAAAACTTTGCGGTTACAGCATGAGGGATCGTACCATTTTCAACCGGTATTGAAACCATATTTTTTCTGGCATTTTCCGTTCCCTTACGGATAGCTTCGGAAACTTCCGAGGCTTTCCCCAGCCCGATACCTATACTACCGTGATTATCTCCAACCGATACAATCGCACTGAATGAAAATCGACGCCCGCCTTTAATAACCTTTGCCACACGGTTGATATGGATTACATTTTCAATTAATTCGGTTTCTTTTTCTGGCTTTCTTTGCAAATTCTATACTCTCCTTTTCGAAGCTATGAAGCTTTCAGTTTAAGCTTTCAGCCGAAAATATACTGAGCTGATAGCTGACCGCCGACTGTTGTATATATTAAAATTCAAGTCCGCCTTCGCGAGCACCTTCAGCAACAGCTTTCACACGTCCATGATACAGGTATCCGGATCTGTCAAACACAACCTTTTTTATGCCCTGTTTCTTGGCTTTCTCAGCAATCAGCTTTCCGACAGTTTTGGACACATCTATCTTGGAACCGCTCACTTTCATTTTTTTAATTTCAGGTCCGGATGATGAAAGCCCGAGAATGGTAACTCCTTTAAGATCATCGATCAACTGAACATAAACATTGTTCAAACTTCTAAAGACGGTAAGTCTCGGCCTCTCTATCGTTCCGAATACTTTTTTTCTGACACGGACTGCTCTTCTCTGTCTCTGTGTCGTCTTAATTTTCTTGGGATATTTCATTTCCCATGAAACTCCTTCATGTTAAACACAATTTACTATTAATGAAGAGAATTACTGGTATAATCGTACATAGTACGTTATTTAACCGGTTGTTTTACCTGCTTTTTTACGAACATATTCGCCACGGTATCTTATACCCTTGCCTTTATATGGCTCCGGCGGCTTAAAAGCACGAACCTTTGCGGCAGCATCACCGACAAGTTTTTTATCGATGCCTTTTACTTTGATAACCTGGACATTTTCTCCGTCAATATTTTCCTGGGATGTCTCGAATGTTATACCATTCAGGGGTTCAACCTCGATGGGATGAGATTGACCGACCTGAAGATCAAGGTTTTTCCCTTTTAACTGTGCACGATAACCGATACCACGTAACTCCAGTATTTTCTCCCATCCGGTATCGACACCCTTTACCGCATTATTAAGTAGCGCTCGTGTGAGGCCCCATAACGCAGCGATTTTCTTTTCGTCCGATGCAGGAGTCACCGTAATTTTTGATTCGTCAATAGTAACCTTTATCTTTTTCGAAAAGGGAACCTGTAACTCACCCTTTGTGCTTTTAGCGGAAACTATTTGTCCGGCAATACTAACCGAAACCCCGTTTGGGATTTCTATCGGTTGTTTTCCGATTCGCGACACAATTCCTCCCAATTCATAGTCAAAAAATCTTGATTCTTTATGATTTTCTGTTACATTTATTACCAAACATAGCAGATAATCTCGCCACCGACACCTTTTTTCCTGGCATCACGGTCAGTCATTACTCCGCTTGAAGTGGATACAACTGCAATTCCAAGCCCGTTGAACACCCGAGGCAGTTTATCCGCATTTACATACTTCCTTAAACCCGGTTTTGATATTCTCTTTATACCCCTGATTATGGGCTTTTCTTCATTATCATACTTCAAAAAAACACGCAGTTCACCCTGTTTATTATCATCTACAACATGGTATTTTTTGATGAAATGCTCATCAGTAAGGATTTTTGCTACTTCTTTTTTTATTCTCGAAGCAGGAATATCAACCCATTTTTTTCCCGCTTTCGAACCGTTCCGAATCCTTGTCAGCATATCAGCTACAGGGTCAGTCATACCCATATAATCATACCTCGTTCATTATTAGTTCAAAGTTCAAAACCCAAAATCCTTGAATATTGTATTCTCTCTCTTTATTGAACCTTCAGTTACCAACTGGCTTTCGTTACCCCGGGGATTTCACCTTTTAAAGCCAACTCTCGAAAACATATTCTGCAAATTCCGAACTTTCTTATATATGCCCTGGGTCTGCCACACCGGAAACATCTGTTGTATTTCCGAACAGGAAATTTTTGCTTCCTTTTCTGCTTAACGATAAGCGCTTTTTTTGCCAAGCTTGATTATCCTCCTAATCTCTGAAAGGCATTCCTAATGCTTTTAATAATGCCTTTGCTTCTTCATCTCTTTTTGCAGTCGTAACAAATGTTATATTCATTCCACGAGTTTTTTCAATCTTATCTATATCAATCTCAGGAAAAATAATTTGCTCTTTGATACCGATCGAATAATTCCCCCTGCCATCCAATGAACGTCCGGGAAGACCTCTGAAATCCCTGATTCTCGGAATGGCAAAATTCAACAGTCTGTCCACAAACTCGTACATCCTGTCATGACGCAATGTCACCATACAGCCAACGGGCATACCGGTTCTCAGTTTAAAATTTGAAATTGACTTTTTCGCCCTTCTGATTATCGGTTTTTGCCCCGTTATAACCGACAAATCATTTATTGCCGCATCAAGGTTTTTTATATCCTGTACCGCCTCTCCAACACCAATATTCACAATTACCTTGGAAAGTTTCGGAATTTGCATGGGGCTTTTATATTTGAACTCCTTCATGAGTTCAGGCGTAATTTCCTTGATATATTTTTCTTTCAGTCTCGGTACCATTACGGTTCATTTCTCCTGTTATGTTGAGCTGGTGATCATCTCACCGCATTTCTTACAAGCTCTTACCTTACCGCCATCAGCAAGCTGAATATTCCTTGTTTTTACACCAGCATTACACTTGCCGCAAATTACCATAAGGTTTGAATTATGTACCGGCGCTTCTTTCTCCACAATACCGCCCTGTGGACTTTTCTGCGTGGGCTTTTGATGACATTTCACAAAGTTAATACCCTCTACAATCGAACGATTATGAGCCGGATCTACTTTCAGTATAATACCTTCCTTGCCACGGTCTTCACCGCTTACAACAATTACTCTATCTCCTTTGCAAATCTTTTTCATTGTATCACCAATCAGTTATTATTCAATAAACAGCTTCTGTTTTTTTCTACCCACCGGAAACTATCAAGCAATCATTTTTTTAGAGTACTTCGCTCGCAAGCGAAATAATTTTCATGTACTGTTTTTCACGAAGCTCTCTCGCCACTGGCCCGAAAATACGTGTCCCTCTCGGTTCCTTCGTGGTATCAATGATAACAGCCGCATTATCATCAAATTTTATATAAGAACCATCTTTTCTTCTTACAGGTTTCTTTGTTCTTACAACAACAGCTCTGACAATTTGTCCCTTTTTCAACTGTCCCTGGGGGGTAGCATCTTTCACTGAGCATACGACAACATCTCCGATAGACGCGAATTTTCTGCGCGTTCCTCCAAGAATCCGGAAACACATTATACGTCTTGCACCGGTATTATCTGCCACATTAAGTATTGAATATTCCTGTATCATTTGAATACCTTATTAAATTTACGATGTTTGATTTGCTTTTCATACATTCCTTATATCCTGCATCCAGTTATACGCAAATCTTCAATCGTAACGCTTATTTTTATTTATTTCGCACGTTCGATTACTTTTGTAAGTCTCCAGTGTTTCGTCTTCGAAAGAGGCCTTGTTTCCATGACCTCAACGAGATCGCCTATATGAGCATCATTTTGCTCGTCATGAGCCATCAGTTTTGCCCTTTTCCTGACTACCCTGTTGTAAATGGGATGTCGAACCAGGCGTTCAATCTCAACCGTAATGGTCTTTTCACGAGCATCACTCGTAACTTTGCCTGAACGGACTTTTCTTTTTTTTCTCTCCACGGTCATTCAAAAACCTCATTTTGATGTACGATTTACGATTTCAGGTGTGCGAATTTTGTGTCTTTTATCTGTTTTTCTCGTAAATCCTTACATTACGTATTTCGTAAATTATCATGTAACATCTTCTTCACCAGCCGCACTGACCGGAACCGCCAGGGTATGTTTTCCAAGCTCGTGTTCTCGAAGAATCGTTTTAAGTCGTGCAATTTCTTTCTTGGCTTTTCTGAGAGCCGAATGGTTCTCGAGCTGAGAAGTTACCAGCTGAAACCTTATGGTTCTCAAATTTTCTTCCGCAGCAAGAAGATCATTTTTGACTTCATCCAGCATTTTTTCACGGATGTCATGCGACTTCATGTATTATTCTCCACTCTCATTTACGATTTACGAATGTATCCATCCTGCTTTTTTTCAATCCGGCAACCGTAAATCATACCTCGTATTTTTAACTATTCTTAATATTCTTTACGAACAACAAATTTTGTTTTTATGCTGAGCTTGTGTCCGGCCAATCGCATAGCCTCTTTAGCTATTTCTTCCGCCACACCCTCGATCTCAAACATAATTCTACAGGGCTTTACCACCGCCACCCAATGGTCTGGTGAACCTTTTCCTTTTCCCATACGGGTCTCGGCAGGTTTGATCGTAATCGGTTTCGAAGGGAAAATTCTGATCCATACTTTTCCACTTCTTTTCATGTGCCTGGTAATTGCAACACGTGCGGCTTCTATCTGACGGTCTGTTATCCAGCCCACTTCCATTGCCATAAGTCCATATTCACCGAAAGAAATTGTTCCCCCGCGATATGCAATTCCGCGCCTTTTGCCGCGCTGTTCCTTACGGTGTTTGACCCTTTTGGGCATTAACATAATCTATAATCCTCATAGTATAAATTCTTGCCTTATTAACGTTCCATTACTTCGATATCTCATGACTATCAAGGATTTCACCTTTCGACACCCAGACTTTTACGCCGATTGTACCGTACGTGGTATACGAAACCGAAGTAGCATAATCAATATCAGCACGTAACGTATGAAGGGGAACCCTGCCAACAAGATAGCGTTCGGTTCTCGCCATTTCAGCTCCACCAAGTCTGCCCGAACAAATAATACGGATTCCTTCAGCACCAAGTCTGAGAGCAGAGGTAACCGCTTTCTTCATTGCACGTCGGTGACTTACACGCTGTTCCAACTGACGGGCGACATTATCCGCTATGAGCTTGGCCTCGAGTTCCGGATGCTTGACTTCTATGATATTCAGGAAAACATCCTTTTTGGTCAAAAGTTTCAATTCATCCCGCAGCTTGTCAACTTCCATACCCTTACGACCGATGACAACACCAGGACGTGCTGTGTGAATGTTAACCGTAACCTGATTGGCAGTGCGCCGTTCTATCTCAATTAATGATACGCCAGCCCTGTCAAGCCTTGTATTGACATAACGCCGTAACATTAAATCTTCCTCGAGATTTTTGTAAAATAATTTTTCACTGAACCATTTGGAAGACCAGGTTTTTGAAATTCCAAGCCTGAATCCTGTGGGATGAGTCTTCTGTCCCAAGTTTAGTACCCCCCATTTATCGTTACAATTATTTCATACTTCATAGGTTTATCCGTACATAGTCAACTGTATTTCGTTTTTTCTTATTCCTCACTCGAAACTACAATTTTCAAATGGCACGTTCTCTTGCGGATTCTAAAAGCACGGCCCATAGCCCGTGCTCTGATCCTTTTCATAATCGGACCCTCATCACATGTTGCCTCTGTAATTGTCAGTTGATTCGGATCAGAAATTTTATCACCATAAACATTGAGAGCGTTTGCAACAGCGCTTCTAACCACTTTTTCCAGATCGAGTGCACTCTTTTTATGGGTGAGATGAAGTATATTAATTGCTGACTCAACATTTTTTCCGCGTACATTATCTAAAACCTGTCGCATTTTCCGGGCAGAACCCCTGAGAAACCGCGCTTTTGCAATAGCCTGCATTTTCATTACCTTTTTAAGTACCGTTAAAATTCAAAGTTTCTGAATTTAACATTTTGAATCCTGAATAGTAATCACACATTATTTAAACGAAATGGCGCGTTCAACAATTTTTCCACTATGCCCGCGATAGGTGCGGGTTGGAGAAAATTCACCGAGCTTATGCCCAACCATATTCTCGGTTATGTAAACCGGAATAAATTTGTTACCATTGTGAACCGCTATAGTATAGCCAATAAACTCAGGAGTTATGGTCGAACGCCTGGACCATGTCTGTATGACCCTTTTTTCACCACGTTTATTCATATCTTTAATCTTTTTCAAAAGGTGGTCATCTACAAACGGTCCTTTTTTTACTGACCGCGCCATATAGTATTACCTCGTTTCAGATTGTGGTTTATGTAGCATCTCTTTCAACTTTGATACGTGCAATTATTCTTTATCAATCGTGCCGACCCATTATTTCTCTCTGCGTCTCACAATCAATTTATCGGAATGTTTATTAACTCTTCTCGTTTTATACCCTTTGGTAGGCACACCCCAGGGTGTAACCGGGTGACGTCCGCCTGATGACCGCCCCTCACCGCCGCCATGCGGATGATCGTGAGGATTCATTACCACGCCTCTGACTTTCGGACGTTTTCCAATCCAGCGTGATTTACCAGCTTTCCCCAGAACTAAATTCGAATGTTCAAAATTCCCCACCTGACCAATAGTAGCCATGCATTTATCGTTAAACAAGCGCACTTCCGAGGAGGGCATTTTCAACGTGACAATACCACCTTCACGAGCTACAATCTGACAGGCGGCTCCGGCACTTCTGGCAACCTGGGCACCCTTCCCGGGTTTTATCTCGATTGCATGCACCATTGTACCAACCGGAATCTTGTGCAGAGGAAGAGAATTCCCCACTCTAATTTCAGCTTCAGTACCACTCATTAGTTTATCACCATGTACAAGCCCATCAGGAGAAAGAATATATCGCTTTTCACCATCAGCATACACCAAAAGAGCTATTCGCGCAGAACGGTTCGGATCATACTGAACCGAATCAACCCTTGCGGGGATACCGGTTTTATCCCGTTTGAAATCAATAATCCTGTAAAATCTCTTATGCCCGCCACCGCGCCTTCGTACCGAAATACGACCTTTTGAGTTCCTCCCGCCGGATTTTTTCAGCGGCATTAACAAAGATTTTTCCGGCTTTGCGGATGTTATTTCACTGAAGTCAGAGGTTGTCATAAACCGCCGTGAGGGGGTTACCGGTTTGTATGTCTTTACACCCATATTTCCTGTTTACCTTGTTTTATTGTTCAAGTCAGCTCATTCAAAATGAAATTGAATACTATGCTCCTTCAAAAAACTCAATCGTATCGCCATCACGTAATTGAACTATGGCACGTTTCCAATCAGCCCTTTTGCCCTTGAACCTGCCGCGACTCCTGATTTTCCCATGTGTACTGTATGTATGAATATCTTTTACCGTTACATTAAACTGCTCTTCGACCGCTTTTCTGATTTCAATTTTATTGCAGTGCTTATCCACTTCAAACACATATTTATTTGAATTATCTTTCATCCAATTTGCTTTTTCAGTAATTATCGGCCTTCTCAGGATGTGTTTATTGCCTTTCATTTCTGGAAATACTCCTTCACCCTGTCAATAGATATTCTTGTAAATATAAGAATATCTGCATTCATTACATCATACGTGTTAGCATTTTCAGCCATTTCTATAGTAAGATTCGGAATATTTCTGGTCGATTTATATAAAATTTCATCTTTGTCTTGAATAATGAACATTATTTTTCTACCATCAACCCCGATTGCCTTTAATACATTTGCAACCTCTCTGGTTTTTGGCACGCTCTGGGTAAAATCCTCAACAACCATAACACTGTCCTCTGAAGCTTTTATGCTGTAAGCGCTTTTCAGACCCAGACGGCGTATTTTACGATTGATCTTCTGCCTGAATGAGTGCGGTTTCGGCCCAAAGGCAACTCCTCCGCCAACCCAGAGAGGTGAATTTGCACTGCCAGCACGAGCACGGCCGGTGCCTTTCTGACGGTATGGTTTTGATTTTACAGATCTCACTTCGCTCCTGCTCTTTGCGGAGGCGTTCCCCTGACGTTTGTTTGCAAGGTGAGCTTTTACCACCTGATAAATTGCTGTCACGGAGGGTTCTATACCGAAAATTTCTTTCGGCAAATCCACGGAACCTGTTTCACTGCCATCATGACTGTATACTGTAACTGCTTTCATTATTTCTTCATCCATATTTACAAAGTACGCTTGACAATGACGAATAAAATCCGAAACTATAAATCTAAACTATCTGGTACCTTTACAATACATCACAACGTTATATCTGAAGCACTTAAGGCTGCTTCGTTACATAAACAATACCTTTTCTTGAGCCGGGAACAGCACCCTGGACATAGATTACATTATTCTTATCATCAACCATAATAACCTCAAGGCCTTTTACGGTTTCTTTTCTTGCGCCATAATGACCCGGCATCTTTTTGCCCTTGACTACTCTCGATGGATCGGATGATGCTCCGATCGATCCGGGAATTCTATTTGAACGGCAGCCGTGGGTATCATCACCACCCTTAAAATTATAACGCTTGATAACACCGGCAAACCCTCGTCCTTTCGTTCTTCCCGTTACCATTACCTTCTCACCGACTTCGAAAACATCCGCATTCAGAACTGTACCAACACTATATTCCTCAACATTGTCAACTTTGAATTCATGCGTTACTTTCATCGGCGATACGCCTGCTTTTTCACATACGCCTTTTTCAGGTTTTGATATTTTTTTTGATTCCCAGTATCCAAGTTTTACAGCATTATAACCATCTTTACCATCCCCGGTCTTTACCTGCACAACAGGGCAGGGACCTATCTCGATTACGGTAGATGGGCATAAAACACCGTTATCCTTGTATATCTGGGTCATCCCAATTTTTTTTCCAATAAGTCCAATCATACTTGTACCTGTTACACTTTACAAATTTTTATACTTCTTTTTTTAACGATTTCAGGTTTATGATTCACGATTTTTTTCGTTCTTCATCTTTTCAATCATAAATCGTACTTCTATTTTATTATCAAACCTGTATCTCGATGTCAACACCAGCCGGCAAATCAAGTTTCATAAGAGAATCAACAGTCTGAGAGTTGGAATCATAAATATCGATCAGGCGTTTGTGTATACGTGTCTCAAACTGTTCCCGCGATTTTTTATCGATATGAGGACTCCTCAAAACGGTATAAATCGATCTTTTTGTCGGAAGAGGAACCGGTCCTGATATTCGAGCCCCTGTACGTTTGGCTGTCCTTACAATCTCATCACTCGAACGATCAAGCGATGCATGGTCGTATGCCTTGAGTTTTATTCTTATTTTTTGACCTGCCAAGTACCTTTCCTCCAGTGTTATGCAATAATCTTTGAAACCACGCCGGCGCCGATCGTACGGCCGCCCTCGCGAATAGCAAAACGAAGTCCTTCGTTCATCGCTATCGGAGTGATCAGTTCGGCTGCTATCTCTATATTGTCTCCCGGCATCACCATCTCCACTCCCTCGGGAAGCTCCAGATCACCTGTCACATCAGTCGTACGGAAATAAAACTGAGGACGGTATCCGGTAAAGAACGGCGTGTGACGGCCTCCTTCCTCTTTCGTCAGCACATATACCTGCCCGGTAAATTTCGTATGCGGCGTAACCGAACCAGGCGCGGCAAGCACCATGCCACGTTCTACTCTTTCTTTTTCCATTCCACGGAGCAATAATCCCACATTGTCTCCGGCCTGCCCCTCGTCAAGAAGCTTCCGGAACATTTCCACTCCCGTACAGACCGTCTTTTCAGTCTCCTTGATACCTACCAGTTCAAGCGGATCGTTCACATGTACAACTCCCTGCTCAATACGGCCGGTCGCAACAGTCCCGCGCCCGGTTATCGAAAAAACATCCTCTACCGGCATCAAAAACGGCTTTTCAAGGGACCGCTCCGGTATCGGTATGTATTCATCCATCGCCTTTAAAAGCTCGAATATGTACTGGATGTCCGGGTTCTCCAGATCCTCACCATCCCAGTTCATCGCCGCAAGCGCCGACCCCTTGATGACCGGTATCTCATCACCGGGAAATTCATATTTGCTCAACAGTTCGCGTACCTCGAGCTCAACAAGCTCGATAAGCTCGGGATCATCCACCATGTCCGTCTTGCTCATAAATACAATGATTCGGGGCACTCCCACCTGACGGGCAAGCAGTATGTGCTCACGGGTCTGCGGCATGGGACCATCAGCCGCACTCACAACCAGAATCGCTCCATCCATCTGCGCCGCACCCGTTATCATGTTCTTCACATAATCAGCATGGCCAGGACAATCTACATGCGCATAATGACGGTTCTCTGACGAATACTCAACATGGGCTGTCGCTATCGTTATCCCGCGTTCACGCTCTTCGGGCGCCTTGTCTATATCATCAAATGTCTGATGATCCGCTAAACCTTTATGTGAAAGCACATTCGTTATCCCGCTCGTTAACGTAGTCTTCCCGTGATCAACATGTCCGATCGTCCCTACATTGACATGCGGCTTCGTCCTTTGAAACTTTTCCTTGGCCATATAAACAAACCTCCTAATAAAATTAATCTAATATTGTCATTACTTAACTGTTTGATATAGACCGCCGAATTTGTTAACAAGCTCAGCGGCGATAGTGTCCGAAACCTTCTGATAGGAATTAAACAGCATAGTATAAATTGCCCGTCCCTGACTGAGAGAACGCAGTTTCGTAGAATATCCAAACATTTCGGATAATGGCACAGAAGCATGTATTACCTGAGCATCGGAACGATTTTGAATATTATCAATTTTCCCGCGTCTCATATTTAGATCCCCCATAATATCGCCCGAATACCGCTGTGGTGTGACTACTTCAACAGACATAATCGGCTCAAGAAGGATCGGCCCGGCTTTTCGCAGACCGGACTTAACAGCCATCGACGTGGCAATACGAAATGCCATCTCTGAAGAATCAACATCATGGGATGAACCGTCAATCAGCCGAACCTGTACGTCCTCAACGGGAAATCCGGCAATAACACCTGAATTCATAGCATCTTTAGCGCCTTTACGGCAGGCCCCGATAAACTCTTTCGGTACAACGCCGCCCTTTGTCAAATCCTCGAAAATAAGACCCGTGCCTTTTTCTCCGGGACCCACAGTAATAACAACATGACCGTATTGTCCATGGCCGCCGGACTGCTTGATAAACTTGCCTTCGGATTCAACTTCGTGAGTAATGGACTCACGGTAAGAAACCTGGGGTGCACCGACATTCGCATGAACATTAAATTCACGTTTGAGACGATCGATAAGAACTTCAAGATGAAGTTCGCCCATTCCTGAAATAATTGTCTGTCCGGTCTCATTATCGACTTTGATCTGAAATGTCGGGTCTTCTTCCGCCAGCTTTGCAAGGGAAAGGTCAAGCTGTTCCTGGTCGGTCTTGGTTTTCGGCTCCACCGCAATGTGAATAACCGGTTTGGGGAAAATCATACGCTCAAGAACGATGGTATGTTTCGGGTCGCAGAGGGTATCGCCGGTACCGATATTCTTTAATCCAACTGCTGCAAGAATATCGCCGGTTCTCGCAATATCAACATCTTCACGTTTATTCGCATGCATTCTCAATATGCGTCCCAGACGCTCCTTCTTACCAGTTGCAGGATTGATCAGGGTTTGACCCTTTTTGGCCACACCTGAATAAACCCTGAAAAATATAAGCTTGCCGACATGGGGATCGGTCGCGATTTTAAACGCAAGAGCACTGAAAGGCTCATCATCTGAAGGCTTGCGCTCCTGTATTTTATCAGTTTTCGGGTGATGCCCTTTGACAGGGGGAACATCTATGTACGCGGGAAGATAATCAACAACAGCATCGAGCAAAAGTCTTATTCCTTTGTTCTTGAATGCGCTGCCGAGCAAAACCGGGGTTATCTGTCCGGCTATCGTAGCTTTTCGAATGGCAGTCATTATCTGCATCTTCTCAATAGGCTTGTCTTCAAGAAATAGCTCAAGAAGATGGTCGTCAAAATCAGATACCGACTCAAGCATTTTTTCACGGTTTTCATGGGCACTATCTTTCAAATCTTCCGGAATCGGCAGTTCATGAAATACAAGATTCGGACCCTCACCTTCATAGATGATAGCTTTATCGGTTATCAAATCAATCAAACCGGAAAACAACTCACCGGAACCTATGGGTATCTGCACCGGTATAAACCTTGAATGGAGACGGTCATGCATCATATCGACAACCCTGAAGAAATCCGCTCCGGTGCGATCCATTTTATTAACAAACGCTATCCTCGGCACTTTATAATCATCCGCCTGCCTCCATACCGTTTCGCTCTGGGGTTCAACACCACCAACAGCACAGAAAAGACCGATTGCTCCATCCAATACACGCAGCGATCGCTGTACCTCAACAGTAAAATCAACATGACCCGGTGTATCGATAATATTGATCATGTGGTCTCTCCAGAAACATGTTGTGGCGGCAGATGTTATGGTAATTCCACGTTCTTTTTCTTGAGTCATCCAGTCCATGGTAGCGGCTCCATCATGTACCTCGCCGACCCTGTGCACTTTCCCGGTATAGTATAAAATGCGCTCGGTCGTGGTCGTCTTGCCCGCATCTATGTGCGCCATGATACCAATGTTTCTCTTTTTTGTATGTTGAACAGGTTTCTGCATTGAAAATTCTTACCCTTGTATTAAAAAAGCCCGATGATCCTTGTTATATCGAGCCGTTAAAATAACAATACGGTTATCAGCATGCATCGAACAGATATGAATAATGCTGAAAGCCGAAAGCTACTTTTTACCAGCGGTAATGAGCAAAAGCCTTGTTAGCCTCTGCCATCTTATGTGTGTCTTCACGTTTCTTAATCGAAGCACCCTGGTTCTTTGACGCCTGGTCAAATTCCATCGCAAGTCTCTCTGCCATCGTTTCTTCCGCACGGGCTTTTGCGAACGATATCAACCATCTTATAGAAAGCGCAAGCTGTCTGTTTTGCCTAATCTCTACCGGAACCTGATATGTTGCGCCTCCTACCCTGCGGCTTTTCACCTCAACTATCGGCTTCACATTCTCAACCGCTCTCTGGAATACCTCAAGACCATTTTGCTCGGTATGCTCTTCAATGTAATCAATTGCATCGTAAAATATTGACTCAGCAACGGATTTCTTGCCCTTCCTCATGAGATTATTAACAAACTTTGTTACAAGCGTGCTTTTAAATTTCGGATCATGAAGAAGTTCTCTTTTCTGTGGTTTCCTTCTTCTCGGCAAATTATGTACCCTATCTCGATGTATGACTTATTATTTATGATCGTTTCATCCGTACTCTTTTAAACCATAAACAAACAATCAGATTTCTTAATTCAATTTAACTCTTCGGCTTCTTGACACCATACTTTGAACGGGATTTATGCCTCCCTTCAACACCAACAGTATCAATAGTGCCCCGAACAATATGATAGCGAACCGCAGGGAGATCCTTAACCCTGCCGCCTCGAACGAGCACAATCGAATGTTCCTGTAAGTTATGACCCTCACCGGGTATATATGCGGTAACTTCTATACTATTCGATAAACGTACACGAGCGATTTTTCTCAGTGCGGAATTGGGCTTTTTCGGGGTGGCAGTGTAAACACGAGTACAAACACCTCTTTTCTGCGGGCAATTTTTCAACGCCGGAGCGGAACTCCTCTTTTTCTGTACTTTACGGCCACTGCGTATCAATTGACTGATTGTCGGCACTTATCCCTCCAAATTTAAAATATATAGATTCTAAATATACAAATTAAATTGATTTGTGTCAAATATTTTTTAAGTAGTTTTCATATTTGTTTCATCATCGACTCTGTACTGTATTTCAATGATATAATTATACTATATTAAATATTAATTTTCCCGGGCAACAATTTCATCTTCCGTTATACCTTCAGAAATATCCTCAGCCGGTTGTTCCTGTTTAAACAGTTCTTCAAATTCATCATCCGGAGTAACAATTTTTATTCCATGGTATCTTCTCATGCCTGTACCGGCAGGGATAAGATGTCCGATAATAACATTTTCCTTGAGTCCCCTCAGTTTGTCGACCTTCCCCTGGATTGCGGCTTCGGTCAAAACACGGGTAGTTTCCTGGAACGATGCTGCCGATATAAACGATTCAGTAAAGAGAGAAGCTTTTGTTATACCCAGGAGCAACGGTTCATAAGTCGCCGGTTCACCACTTTCATCCTGAACACGTTGATTCACTTCGGCAACTTTGAATTTATCAACCTGTGACCCTTCGAGGAAATTTGTATCTCCCGGGTCGACAATCTGAACTTTTTGCAGCATCTGTCGTACGATTATTTCTATATGCTTGTCATTGATCTTAACACCCTGGAGACGATATACTTCCTGAATTTCATTGAGGAGATATTCCTGAACTCTATGTATACCGTTGATTTTTAAAATATCGTGAGGATTTACAGATCCTTCGGTCAAACGCTCTCCTGCATGAACATAATCACCATCAAAAACCAGAAGATGTTTTCCGTAGGGTATAAGATACTCCCGGACAAACTCGTTTTCTCCCTTAACTATTATCTTTCTGGAACCGCGTACAAGACCTCCTATCTCGACAATTCCTTCAATTTCGGAAATTATTGCGGGATCTTTCGGCTTCCTCGCCTCAAACAGTTCGGCCACACGTGGCAAACCGCTGGTGATATCCCGGGTCTTAAAACGCTCTTTCTGAAGTATCGCAAGCGTTTCGCCGGCTTTTAGTTCATCATTGTCATTTACCATGATCCTTGATCCGACGGAGAGGAAATAAGACCTTAGCTTGTTTCCTTTCTTATCAAGAATATCGATGTGCGGTGTGATAGACCTGTTACGCTGATCAATGACAAAGCGCTGCTTATGTCCCGTTTCACTATCGACTTCGTAACGGAATGTCATACCTTCTAAAATATTCTCAAACTGTGCAAAACCCGTTTTATCCGTAACAATCAACGTATGGTTGGGTTCCCACATATAAATGGTAGCACCATCATCAATTACATCACCATTGGCGACAACCATCTTGGCACCGTACGGAACCTTATAGGTACTGATAATTCGGTTATTTTTATCCTCAATGCTTATTTCGCCGTTACGCCCGGTAACAACCTTTATATTCTTATCATATTGCACCGTTTTGAGATTATCGTTGAAAACAACCTTGCCGCCTTTTTTTACCTTAATTTCCGACTGCTCGGTTAACCTTGATCCCGCACCACCTATATGGAATGTACGGAGTGTAAGCTGTGTTCCAGGCTCACCGATGGATTGGGCTGCAATTACTCCTACCGCCTCTCCGATATTAACCATCTTTCCCTTCGCAAGATTAAGACCGTAACAATTCGCACATAATCCGTTCTGTGTTTCACAGGTCAGTACTGAACGAATCAAAATGGTATCGATTGTCGAATCGTTGATTTCTTTGACCATATCTTCATTGATAAGTTTATCGACATTACAGATAACTTTCTCTGTTTCAGGATCAATAATATCTTCGAGAGGTATACGCCCGAAAACCCTGTCACCAAGATGCTCTACAATCTGTTCTCCCTCTTTGAGAGCGGTCATTTCAATACCGACAATAGTACCGCAATCTTCTTCAACTATAATCGCATCCTGTGCAACATCAACAAGTCTGCGGGTAAGGTATCCCGCTTCAGCAGTCTTTAGTGCCGTGTCGGCCAAACCCTTTCGAGACCCGTGAGTAGAAATGAAATATTCCAGAACGCTGAGTCCTTCACAAAAGTTCGAGGTTATCGGCGCTTCGATAAAGTCACCCGTACCTCCGGTAATATGTTTTTGCGGTTTCTGCATCAGTCCACGCATTCCGGCAAGCTGCTTGATCTGATCCTGGGAACCACGGGCACCAGAATCAGCCATAACAAACAGCGGATTAAATCCGTCTTCTGCCTGACGAAGCGTTTCAAACACTGTCATGGCCACACGAGATGTGGTATGAGACCACTCGTCAATAGTTTTATTCGCCCGCTCACCATCGCTGATAATGCCCATGTTATACTGCTCGCGGATATAGTCAACCCGTTTCGTGGCTTCATCAACAAGTCTATGTTTCTCCTCTGGAATTATGATATCTTCTATACCTATTGAAATACCGGAGTAAGTGGCATGCCGGAAACCCAGGTCTTTGAGCTTATCCAAAAATACAACTGTAGTTTGAGCATCTTTTTTACGGTATATTTTAGCGACAATATCCTTCAATATACCCGTATTAATCGTTGCATTTATAAATTCAGTTTCTTCAGGCAGAATATCGTTGAATATAATACGTCCTACGGTCGTATTTAATATGTTCCCATTGATTCGTATTTTTACCATCGTATTTAACGAAATTATATCCCTCTCAAATGCCAGCTTGGCTTCATCCATATTGGAAAAAATTCTTCCTTCTCCCCTGGTGTCTCCTGAAGGTTTCGTAAGGTAATAAATTCCGAGCACGATACACTGTGGTTTATCAACCACAATCGGTTTCCCGGAAGCGGGCGAAAGGATATTATGGCTTGCAAGCATCAACACGTTCGCTTCGATCTGTGCCTCAAACGATAATGGCAGATGCACAGCAATCTGGTCGCCATCAAAATCAGCATTGAAAGCAGCGCATACCAGCGGATGCAGTTGTAACGCCTTGCCCTCGATGAGTACTGGTAAAAAAGCCTGTATTCCCAGACGGTGGAGTGTTGGTGCACGGTTTAAAAGTACAAAATGATCTTTACAGAGCTCTTCTAATATATCCCAGACTTCCGATGAGGCACGTTCAACAAGTCTCTTTGCATGCTTGATCGTTACCTTATCATCATATTGGCTCAGTTTCTTTATTATAAATGGCTTAAATAGCTCAAGTGCCATGGATTTGGGAAGTCCGCATTGATGTATCTTGAGTTCAGGACCAACCACGATGACCGAACGCCCTGAATAATCTACTCTCTTGCCAAGCAAATTCTGACGGAATCTCCCCTGCTTACCCTTCAAAAGGTCTGAGAGACTCTTTAACGCACGGTTGCCGTCTCCTCTCACTGCTCGAGTCCGCCTCCCATTATCAAAGAGCGCATCTACAGCCTCCTGAAGCATTCTCTTTTCATTCCTGAGAATTACATCAGGTGCTTTTATCTCAATAAGTTTTTTCAGACGGTTGTTCCGGTTTATTACCCTGCGGTAAAGATCATTCAAATCAGAGGTTGCAAACCGACCTCCCTCAAGCGGCACAAGAGGCCTCAGGTCAGGCGGTATAACAGGTACTGCATCAAGGCACATCCATTCAGGGTTGTTGTTGGATTGACGAAACGCTTCTACAACTTTCAGCCGCTTTAAACTTTCTTGTTTGAGCTGAGCCGAGGTCTCAATTTTTACCTGGGCACGAAGTTTCGCAGAAAGTTCACCGATATCTATGCTCTTCAACAGCTTCTTTATCGCTTCCGCCCCCATCTCCGCATCAAACTTGTTTCCACTTTCCTCCAGCTCAAGGAATTCTTCATCCGTTAACAGATCACCGATCGCTTTTTCCGTATCGCCGGGATCTATCACCACATATGCTTCATAGTATATTATCCGCTCAATATCACGTACCCTGATGTCCAACAGATATGATATCCGTGACGGCAGGCTCTTCAAATACCAGATATGTGCCACCGGTACTGCCAGATCTATATGTCCCATGCGGTCACGGCGCACTTTTGACTGCGTTACCTCAACACCGCACCGGTCGCATACCACTCCACGGTATCTTATCCTTTTATATTTCCCGCACTGGCATTCCCAGTCCTTTACCGGCCCGAATATCCTCTCACAGAACAGACCTTCACGCTCCGGCTTGAATGACCTGTAGTTGATAGTCTCTGGTTTTGTTACCTCACCAAACGACCAATCCCTTATCCTTTTGGGTGATGCCAATTGTATCCGTATCGCATTGAAATCAAAATTCTTTGCAGTCGAGGTCATCATCTCGATTTTCCCCCTTTATCATTATGAAACATAAAACTCTATTCAACAACCACATCATCCTTCAAAAGCTGTATATCAAGCCCTAAGCTCTGAAGCTCCTTTATCAGCACATTGAACGATTCCGGCGTACCGGGCTCAGGGGGATTCTCCCCCTTTACAATCGATTCGTAGATACGGCTCCTGCCTTGTACATCATCGCTCTTTACGGTGAGCATCTCCTGCAGTATATGCGCTGCTCCATAAGCCTCCAGGGCCCATACTTCCATCTCTCCAAATCGCTGGCCTCCAAATTGTGCCTTTCCTCCCAGAGGCTGCTGCGTTACCAGCGAATAAGGGCCTATGCTCCGGGCATGTATCTTGTCCGAAACCAGATGAAGAAGCTTAATAAAATAGATGTTCCCCACCGTAACGGTATGATCAAATTTTTCACCCGTTCGGCCGTTATATACAGTAGTCTTGCCGTTGAGGGGTAATCCGGCTTCACTTATCTCTTTCTGTATCTCTTCCCAGGATGCACCGTCAAATACCGAAGTCGAATAATATTTGCCAAGCTTGCTCCCCGCCCATCCAAGGTGGGTCTCAAGTACCTGTCCAAGATTCATCCTTGATGGTATTCCCAGAGGATTCAATACTATGTCTACCGGCGTACCGTCCTTCAAAAACGGCATATCTTCTTCCGGGACAATTTTGGCTACGACTCCCTTGTTACCGTGACGGCCGGCCATCTTGTCACCTACCTGAAGCTTTCGCTTTCTGGATATACGTATTTTCACAAGCTGTGCCAGTCCCGGATTCAATTCGTCACCGCGTTGTATTTTCTCTATTTCACGGTCTAATTTTTCTTCCAGAATCCTGATTTCATTGCCCGCCGCGTCAATAATCTTTTCTACCCGCTCGCTGACATTTTTATCTTTCGACCATGAACCTGTTGTCATAACTTTATCAAAATCCACCAGGGAAAGTATTTTTTTTGTAAACGTTTTACCCGATTCCAAAACCACAATACCAGTCTCGGTATCGATGATATCTGAACCGGACTTTGTCGAATAAAGAATCTTCGTTAATTCCTGAGTTCTCAGTTCACGAATACGGCGGATTTTCTCATAAAACTCTTTCTTTATTCCCTCGATTGCTTCTTTATCACGGCGTCGTGTTTTCTCGTCACGTTCTTTTCTCGAAAACACTCTGGTATCGATGACCACTCCCTCAATTCCGGGGGGGACTTTTAATGATGCATCCCTTACATCTCCTGCCTTTTCTCCAAATATCGCCTTGAGGAGGCGTTCTTCGGGGGATAATTCACTTTCACCTTTCGGAGTAACTTTGCCCACGAGAATATCTCCGGCCGTAGCCTCTGCCCCGATACGAATAATACCATTTTCATCGAGATCCTTCACGGCATCCTCGGAAACATTCGGGAGTTCTTTGGTTAATTCTTCCGTACCCCTTTTCGTGTCCCGAACCTGGAGTTCGAATTCTTCAACATGTATGGATGTAAAAATATCCTTCTTTACCAGACGTTCACTGATTACAATAGCATCCTCGAAATTATAGCCGTACCACGGAAGAAATGCAACGAGCACATTCGCTCCAAGCGCAAGGTCGCCACGGTCGGTGGCATGTCCATCGGCCAAAATCGTACCAGGTTTTACCCTGTCTCCGACAAGAACGAGAGGACGTTGATTTATACAGGTATTCTGGTTGGAACGCTTGAATTTCGTAAGGTTGTATACACGTGTATTATCACTGGAATCAAATATAAGCTCAGGTTCATCGCTTTCATCCTTCCGGACAACAATCCTTTCGGCAGAAACATTAACTACTGTGCCGTGTACATTGCATATAAGCATCGAACCTGAATCAACAGCAACTTTATGCTCCATTCCTGTTCCGATAATTGGTGCTTCCGGTCTCAAAAGCGGCACGCCCTGTCTCTGCATGTTCGAACCCATGAGTGCGCGGTTTGCATCATCATGTTCCAGAAACGGAATAAGCGATGCCGCAACTCCCACAAGCTGCTTGGGGGATACATCCATATAGTCTACATCATCAGGCGAAACCAATGGATAATCGTCACGTTTCCGGGCTTTGATCACATTTCTTTCGAAAGTACCATCCGGATTAAGAGGAGCATTCGCCTGTGCAATAGTATATTTATCCTCAATGTCCGCACTAAGATATTCAATCTTCTTGGTAATCCTGCCCTTTTCAAACTTGCGATAGGGTGTTTCAAGAAATCCGAACTCATTTACTCGTGCATGTGTGGCAAGGTAAGAAATAAGTCCGATATTCGGTCCCTCAGGCGTCTCGATAGGACATATACGGCCATAGTGAGTGTGATGCACATCACGAACTTCAAATCCTGCACGTTCACGGGAAAGTCCACCAGGTCCAAGCGCTGACAAACGTCTCTTGTGTGTAAGTTCAGACAGAGGATTAATCTGATCCATAAACTGGCTCAACTGGCTTGAACCGAAAAACGACGCTATAACAGTAGAAACCGAACGGGCATTAATCAGATCATGCGGGGTCATTCTCTTCTCTTCATTCTGAAGACTCATCCGTTCTTTTATCGTGCGGGCAAGACGTGAAAGTCCCACATTGAACTGATTTGAAAGAAGCTCTCCAACCGAACGAACACGCCGGTTACCAAGATGGTCAATATCATCGGTATAAAAGCCCTCTTTATCTTCACACAGCCCAATCAAATATTTGATTATCGCAATAAAATCCTCACGGGTCAGTACGGTCGGAGTCTCTTTATCTCCCGGTATACCTAACCGCTGCTCCAGACGATACCTACCAACATCTCCAAGATTATACCGTTTTTCACTGAAAAACATACGTTCAATAAGACCACGAGCAGTTTCAGTATTTGGCGGGTCTCCGGGTCGCAAAAGAGAATAAATACGAAACAGTGCTTCCTCATCGTTAGAAGTAGGATCTTTACTCAGGGTATTTTCCAGAACCATGGAATCTTTATCACGGTTATAATCGAGAACTCTGAGCGTCTTTACCTTATTGTTTTTGAGTTTTTCTATATGGTCTTCGGATACAANAAGNNNGCACAAAGATTATTGCATAGGTGATTATATGCCGAGAGAATTGATATATTTAGTATGTCAGGATTGTAAACGTAAAACATACACTGCTGATAAGAATAAAAGAAAACATCCCGAAAGAGTTGAATATAAGAAATACTGCAGGTTCTGCAGAAAACATACGCCCCATAAGGAAAGCAGGTAGAATTCTTTCCCTGGTTTATGTTTTTCATGTAATGAGATAAAATGCAGGCCAGTAGTTCAATTGGTAGAGCACCGGTCTCCAAAACCGGGCGTTGGGGGTTCGACTCCCTCCTGGCCTGCCAGTTTAACAAATGGGTGGACACATGGCAAAAATGACTGAAAGAACAATGAAATATCTGCGGGAAGTAAGAAGTGAAATGTTAAAAGTAACCTGGCCTAGTTTACCTGAGCTTAAAGGGTCAACAGTTCTCGTGATTATCCTGTCTGCATTTTTTGCCATATATGTTGGCGGAGTTGATTTAATTCTTTCTATTGTCCGACGAATTTTTTATTAAGAAACGGTGAATATGTCTATTGCCAAAAACTGGTATGTACTGCATGTATTATCCGGCCACGAAAATAAAGTGAAGAGTTTCATCGAAGCTGAGGTGCCTCATTCAGGTTTAGACGATAAAATAGGAAGGGTTGTCGTTCCGGCAGAAGAAATTATCGAGATGAAGGATGGTAAGAAAAAAACCACAAGCAAGAAATTCCTTCCTTCGTATGTTCTCATAGAGATGGATCTGGATAAAGATTCACAATATTTTATTACAAATGTTCCAAGTGTAACAAGTTTTGTAGGACCCGGACGTAAACCCGAACGGCTTAAACAGTCGGAAGTGGAAAGAATTCTCGTACAAATTGATGCCAGTAAAACCCGTGAAGTTCCGGAGATGAAGTTCAATATGGGTGATAAGGTGAAGGTAATTGACGGGCCTTTTAGTGATTTCACCGGAACGGTAGAAGAAATCAATCCGCTGAAAAGCAAAGTTAAAGTAACAGTTTCGATATTTGGCAGGCCGACACCGGTTGAACTCGATGTTTTGCAGATAGAAATGTTACAAACGAAAACTTGATACATTAACGAAGTTCAATTGAAGATTTGTGAATGAAAAGAGAAGGTATTACATAAATTCGTAAATCTGAAATCGTAAATCAAATGGAGTTTTTTAAGTGGCAAAGAAAGAGATAGCGACAATCAAGCTGCAGCTTCCTGCCGGAAAAGCGAATCCCTCGCCTCCGGTTGGACCTGCCTTAGGAGCACATGGCGTCAACATCATGGAGTTTTGTAAAACGTATAATGCCAGAACCCAGCAGCAAACAGGAACAATTATACCGGTGGTCATTACGGTATACAGTGACCGTTCATTTAGCTTTATAACAAAAACTCCACCTGCATCGACACTGCTGATAAAAGCTGCAAATGTTGAAAAAGGGTCTGGTATGCCAAACCGGGACAAGGTCGGTACGGTCAGTATGAAACAGGTAAAAGAAATTGCAGAGATTAAAATGAAGGATCTCAATGCAAGCAGTGTTGAAAATGCAATGAAAATAATTATGGGAACAGCCCGTAGCATGGGCATTTTAGTTGAATAATAAAAGCATCGGCATACGGCAATCAGCGAAGAGTTGAAGCTGATAGCTAAAAAAGCTGACCGCTATATGCTGGAAAAAGGAGCAACGAATGAAACGGGGAAAGAACTACGAAGAAGCGATCGGCCAGGTAGACCGGTTGAAATACTATCCCCTTGAAGAAGCTATTGAACTTTTACTTCAACTCCCGAAGGCACGTTTTGACGAGACACTTGAATGTGCTGTTCGGCTGGGAGTTGATCCCAGGCATGCTGACCAGATGGTTCGAAGTACGGTTGTATTACCAAACGGTACCGGGAAAACAGTTCGTGTTCTGGTATTTGCCAAAGGAGAACATGAAACAGAGGCAAAAGAGGCCGGAGCCGATTATGTGGGAGCGGAAGATTTGGTTGAAAAGATTCAGGGGGGCTGGCTGGAATTTGATGTAGCCATTGCTACCCCGGATATGATGAAAATTGTGGGACGGCTCGGGAAAATCCTCGGATCGAGGGGGCTTATGCCAAATCCTAAGTCCGGGACGGTTACCTCTGATATATCGGGTGCTGTAAGCGCATCGAAAGCCGGTAAAATTGAATTCAGAGTCGACAAGGCCGGAAATCTTCATGTGCCTGTCGGCAAAATGTCATTTGACAAAGACAAGATCAGGGGAAACATTCTGGCATTCGTGGATGCCGTTGTCCGGGCAAAGCCTTCTGCCTCCAAAGGAACATATATAAAAAATATTGTAATATCGTCAACTATGGGGCCCGGACTTAAAATTGATAGAATTTCATTACTGCAATCTTTGGCTGGATGAATAACACCGAATGGGGGATACTAAATGAACAAAGAGCAGAAAGCGCAGGTAATTAAAGAATTCCTTGGCATATTCGGTGAGCCTGGCGTATACCTGCTGGATTTCAAAGGTTTGAACGTGGCGGAAATAACCGAGCTGCGGAGCAAACTCCGTGCGGCAAACGTTTCAATGCGTGTAGTGAAGAACACGCTTGCCAAACGGGCGCTCAAAGAGGGGGGAATCCAAGGTTTGAGCGATTTTTTTATTGGCCCTACCAGTGTTGTATGGTCGAACCAGGATTCCATTATGCCGGCACGTCAGTTGGTTGAATTTTTAAAAAAATATAAAAAAGGCACGATAAAAGCCGGGCTGGTTGACGGTGTAATTGTTAAAGATTCCGAGATTGAAACACTTTCTAAACTTCCGAATAAACAGGAACTCTATGCAAAGCTGGCTGCAACTCTTAATGCACCGATAGTTAAACTGGCAATGGTTCTCAATGCAGTACCGCAGAAATTCGTACGTATAGTTGATGCGTTAAGGGAGAGTAAGCAATGAGAAAAAGTGCCGATTTTGCAATGGAGAGGTACCTTTGAAACTCGTCTCACTATGTCATTAGGTACTAATTGAAAGGGAGTGGGATACACCTGAAAAGGATAAAAAAGATTTTTATGTGTCAATATAACTAAACGGAGGAAAAAAATGGCTGAAAACAAGATTTCTAAATTAGTTGATCAAATTGGAGGGCTAACAGTTTTAGAGCTTTCAGAACTTGTAAAGGCAATTGAAGAGAAATTTGGAGTTGAAGCTTCTGCTCCTGTTATGATGGCTGGTGCTTCACTTGGTGGGGCAGCAGCCGAAACTGCAGGTCAGGTCGAGGAACAAACTGAATTTGATGTTGAACTTACCGTAATTGGTAGTAAAAAGATCCAGGTCATAAAAGTCGTCCGTGAGCTTACCGGTCTGGGACTTAAGGAAGCCAAGGATCTGGTAGAAGCTACGCCGGGCAAAGTTCTTGAGGGTATTACAAAAGACGCTGCAGAAGAAGCAAAAAACAAGCTTCAAGAGCAAGGAGCGACCGTAGAACTCAAATAGTGTCATGCTCGATGAAGAATTTACGAAGCATGGTTAAGTGAAACAATTCAAAGCTAAGTACTGATTGTAGATTTTGAACCTTAAATCTTGAATCGTAAATTACCATTCAAAAACAGAAATAGTACAAAACATTTGAACGATGGAAGGCATTTCATAGCTTGCCCACATCAGTAGGAGCGTGATAAACTTGAGGACGAAAAAGAATATAAAAAGGCATTCCTTTGGAAAGATTCCTTCCGTAATTGAAATGCCGAATTTGAATGAGATACAGTTATCTTCATTTCAAAACTTTCTACAAATCAATGTCCCCCCCGAAAAGAGACGCGAACAGGGACTTCAGGCAGTTTTCAAGTCGATATTTCCCATTTCTGATGTTCACAATT
>AQSL01000156.1 GCA_000403035.1 Candidatus Latescibacter anaerobius SCGC AAA252-E07
CCCTGTGCAACGAATATATACCCGCCGGGTTCTGTTTTTGCCATATCCATGTAACCCGTCCAGTATACAACATCGCCCTCTTCAGTCAGTTCATATCCGCCATCCATACCGGGTAGTACAACTGCTACCATTTCAATATCGGGAAGCTCAAAGGCGCTTTCTTCTTTTTCTTCCACTGCCTGTTCGGTTTCGGGAACGATCTCGGCAGTTTCGATTTTTTGAGAAAATGCTTCTCCGCCTGTGCTGTTTAAAAGATTATTGATACCGTTTATAATCGATCCTGCTACTGCTCGTGAGGAAACAGTAGCACCAGATATTGCATCTATACCTCCGCCATCCTGGTTAACATTGAAGTTAAAAGATGCGGATTTACCGACAAACTGGCGCGGAAACCACGGGTCGTTTTCCCCGGCTTTTATTTCCTCGATCTTGTCTCCCAGTCCCGGAGTTTCCTGTTGAAAAAGTATTTTCACACCGGTAATAGTTCCGTCAATATCTATACCAACCATTGACTCGATGATTGAGGAATATCCTTTCTCGCGAGTAATAAACACATATCCGCCGATATTCCTTTTCCCGGAATCGGTGTAACCTGTCCAATAGGGGAAATCACTCCCTTCTCCCTTCTGGTCAAATCCACCGCTCACACCGGGCAAAACTTCTGCCATGACATTTTCACCGGCTGCTGCCATTTTATTAGCTTCGATGACTGGTGCTGTTTTAATGTATACAAATGCTAATAAGGCGCCGGCAATGAGATTGAATAGCATTAGAACGGAGCCATACTTTATTATATCACGCACGTGGCAGTACCTCCGCAAAAATATTTTGCATTGTTAACCCATCAAAATAAAAGAAGTCATAATATACATATAATTCATTTCGTTTGCAATGTTAAACTCGCTCTGATGACCCCTCGTATTTTTTTTAATCAACAGAATCAGAGTACAAAATGCAAAGTCTCACGGTATAAAGATTCAAGCCATTCAGGAAAAAAATGATCAATACGTTATTTGTAACACTAATACACTCAGCTGGTATTGTCTCAATTTTATCTCATATTGACATTTTTCATATCTACCTGCTTTACAGTCAGTTATACCTTTTATAGAGTGGATTTACAGTAGTACAGAACCATGACTACTCTTCAAAGAACGATTCGATCGACGAAAAAAATTATGGCAGAAATATTAAATGTTAATTTTTTGTCCCGTAACTATTATATTGTGCTATGCATCAGTTATTATATGAACCGGAAGAATCTTTTACGATAAAGGAACACACATGAAAATACTACACAAAATTATCATACTTTCTGCAATCATATTACCTGCTCTCGTATCATTCAACTGCGAAGAACAATTCGAGGAAGACACATCGGTTAACTGGTTAGAAAATACCTATGCAACATTCAATGATGAACAAAAGATCGGTCAGCTTCTCTGTCTGAGAATAGATCCAATCGAGTACTTTTTATATCCACAGTACAAAAGAAATATCAATACCCTGATTAGAAAATATAATCCGGGCGGTGTATACTTTTCTTCAAAACTGGAAGATTACTCCAGTGAAGTTCTGAACGAGTTTAACGGTGATAAACTGCTTGGAGAAGTCATAGAAATGAACAGGATTTCGAATATCCCGCTGCTTGTTGCGGCAGATTTCGAAACAGGGGCATGGTACTGGGATAAAACGGCGACCATTTTTCCATTTGCACTTGCACTGGGAACCGCCAATTCCCCGGAATTATCATACCGCCAGGGCAAAATTACCGCAGTTGAAGCCAAAACTCAGGGAATAAACTTGATTTTCGCTCCCGTAATGAATACAACGATAAATCCTCAAAATGTATCTTTCAATATCAGAACTTTTGCCGAGGATACTGAAATTGCCAGTCAGATCGGTTCGAGTTTCATCAGAGGATGCCAGGATATCGGGGTTGCGGCCTCGATGAAATTTTTCCCCGATAAAGCATGGATGCAATATGACAAAATCGATCCTTCCCGTTTTGCCCCTTTTAAAGCAGGAATAGATGTCGACGTCATGTCTGTAAGAGGTCCGGATATTGATGTAAATCCTGACAATCAGGGTAATACTCTTTTATTTTTAAACGAAGCTTTCAATCAGTTAAGGAATGTTCTCGGATACGATGGTCTTGTCATGTGCGAGGTTACTGGTTTAGCTCATTTGGAAAACGTGCGGCAGGGAAATGAAATCCTGATTGCATCACTCACCACGGGAAACAACATGTTTCTGCTACCGGAAATTACCGATGAGAACATACCGGTTATTGACTTCATGCACAATTATGTACGTGAAAATAAGTCAGAGATGATGAGTGTCGAGAGTTCGGTTCGGAAAATTCTCACGTTGAAAGAAAATATGAAAGTGTATTCATTCAGTTACGACCGTCCACTCGACGGCATGGCAGGTCTGGGGCTCAAGGAATACTACCAGGCATCGATGGACATTTCAAGTGCAGCGGTTACCTTATTAAAAAACGAACACAACGTTATTCCTCTCGATTACGAAAACCAGTATATCGCTTCCATCACATTCCTCGATGAATATTCCACGTACGCCAGTATGATATACAAAGAAAAATTACTTGAAATTTCCGAAAACATCAAATTTCTCAGTGTTCTCGGCGTACCGGATAAGATATTTCAGCGCGAGATTCTCAGAAGAGCACAAGAGGCTGATGTTGTCGTATGCTCGTTTCTTATACGACCTTCTGAAGATACCGGTGTTTCAAAACCTTCGGAAGAAATTCTGGAAATCATGAAAAATATTATTAAAATAAACGATACTGTTGCGGTAATATCATATTTCAATCCGTACCTGATACAACATATTCCCGGTGCCGGGGCTTTTATGATAAGCTATTCATCTTCGGAAACATCCATGGATGCAGCAATCGATGTGCTTTTCGGTGAACGTAATCCTCAGGGGAAATTACCGATCACCATTTCTGAAAAATATCCCATCGGATTCGGAATAAATGTGGGTGGTGAACTTTTGGAATAAAATTAAGTTGCGTTTTTTACCGGTAAAAAAACAGTTTGATTTACGATTTTAGATTCTCACAAACTCCAACTCAACTCATTGAATTATACTCGTTTATTAGGAATCTTATACAGTCTGTATAACCCCCCAATAAAACATTATTTCTTATAAATTATCTGCAGTACTTATCATAATTAACATATGGCGATATTCGCAAGATATTATCATTAAAACTCATGTCAAGAAAATATTATTTATGATACTTTTATCTTGAATTCCCCGATGTTTGGTTCACGGGATTAGTACAATCCTAATCTTCACAATATAGTGACGATCACAGGCGAGTCAATGTGATATCCCGACCCTTGAGTCGGGGAAAGTGTATTGTCATATATCCCCCTGAATATGACAGAAATAAACGTGTCTTATACTTTTCTCCTGAAATACTCCCGTTTTACTCCCGTGAAATTATAGTAATTTTCCATACTACAAGCTGTGTGACTTACAGGTTGTTGAATAAAAGGCTATTAGAATCATCTGATAAAAATGAGACTGTCTTGTTTGGTTTTAGGTTAACATCAAATATCCGGATTAATTCACTACTTCTGATAGTGTTACAAAAAGGGAGCAGATCATCAAAAAAGTCTTGACAAATATGGCTTATTGGTTATATTGGTCAATAAGGATGAAATGGTTATTATTGTTATTGAAAGGAAAGACAATTATGCCAAAAAAGTATCGTAAAAGACCCATTCCTGAACCTCTTCTCACGACTGGTGAAGTTGCACGATATTGCCATACAAGTACATCGCAGGTCAAACGATGGATTCATAATGGGGATTTGATAGCGATACAAACACCAGGTGGTCATTTTCGGTTACGCAAAGAAGATTTTCGGTCTTTTTTAGAACGTATGGATATGCCGGTTATCGAAGAATTTTTTAAGTCTATGGTGAAAAAGAGGATTCTTATTGCGGATGATGATCCTCTGATAGTGGATTCATTCAGTGAGCTTATTAAAGCACGTTATAAGGATATAGAAATTGAGAAGGCTTATGATGGATATGAAACCCTGATTAAAACAGGGCAATTCAATCCAGATCTTTTGATTCTCGACATAAGGATGCCAAAAATCGATGGGCTTGAAGTATGCCACCGTCTCCGTCATGATAAAACGATAAATCCGGAGATAAAAATTCTCGCTGTAACCGCACATTCGGAGGGTTATAGCATGGATGTGGTCTTGGCGAGTGGAGCAGATGATTTTCTGATAAAACCAATCGATATAAATACGCTGATCGAACATATAGAAAAGCTTATCTGAAAAAAATATTTAGTTTTCAACATTTTCATGACAATTCACAAGATATTACTATCACTAAAAGTCTGGTGAAAAACCCTTACCTTCGGGGTAATGAGCTGTCAATGGCCGGTCTGTATAAAAGAATGAATATGAAAAATAAATTCGTATTACTTGCGATAAAACAATAATAAACAATACATTTTATAAATGGCCGGCTTGACTTGCCCTTGACAGCAACACAGTTAAATATTTCATACAGGGGTGTGTGAAAAGACTTTTTCACCGCCCTTCTAAAAGACTTGAAATAACTATAGCTATTAAACTCTGTGAGTTGAGTAATATGTTATTTTCAAACTTTAAAGACTCGATAAAATCCCATCTGGAAATTAAAACAATTCTGATTATTGTCCTGTTTTTATGCATCATTTCAATCTCCCTTACCACATTTTTCGTGATACAACTGAAAAGCTCCCGTTTTGAGGAGATACAAACGCGAACTCAATATCATGCAGACAAATTAGCCTTCAATATCCGTTATTTTATTGTTGATGGAGCCTCTACTGCATTACAGCTTGCATTGATGGAAGTCTTGAGGGAAAACGATATTGTCGATGTTCTCATTACCGATGTAAATGGTATTATTCTTGGTCAAAATGGTAGAACAAGGATTGGACAAAAAATAGAACTACCGCAATCGGTCAACTCCGCCACCCATGAAATCTGGATACCTACCAAAGATAATACTATATGGAGAACGATAACACCTGTTGAATATGAAGGTGACCCCACCTTTCAAGAAGAAATTTCACTATCTCCTGGTTTTAGAGCTACTTACTTCTATGTTGGTATGCCTGGTCCATGGGGTATTGCTGTTAAAAGTCGCACTGAACTGTTAATGACAAATAATTCTGATCCTCAAGGTGTGTTCGTTGCAAGAAGCGGAGATTCATTTGATGAGAGTGATGCATTTTCAACACTTGGAGCTCCTTTTGTAGAGCCCAGAAATATTCTTATATATCCTGACGGGACTGTTTTTTTAATTGATAAATCAGCATTCACCCTTTTCAGAATTGGCGCTGACGGTGGTTCGCCGACAGCATTTGTTACACGTGAAAGCATTGGTTCAACAAATATGTTTAACCCTTTTGATATAGAAATTGCACCACCTACATTTAGTGGCCCCAATGTTGATCCCGGTGATTTGATTATTGCCGACAATGGGTATGGACAGTATCCTGCGGTATGGGCGGTAAATCCCATTACGGGCAAAGCTCGAGCCATCATTATCGGGCGATATCCTGAAGAAAATGTTCTATCCTGTGGTCCTCTTGAATTAGAATTTAGCCCTGATGGCAGGTTATTTTTACGTTCGAATACTGATTATAATAATAACATTAGTATTGAATGTTTGGATGCGGACGGAAAGGTTACTCCATTTCTTAATGATATTCCGGAAAGAGGTCCAATGGCAATACACCCTGTCACAGGCGATATCTATTTGGGAATGTATTTAAGCAGAGAGATATGGCGCATCCCATGCGATGGTGGTGATATACAGGTGTTTGCCAGAGGAATTATTGATTTTATCAGAAATCTGCAGTTTACTCCGGATGGGCACGTTTTATTTGTAAGCTGTTATCCCAATGTACTTGAGATTGTTGGTCAGTTCCTGAAACCGATAGCCTCAACGAAACCCGCTCCTGTTATTGACAATACGGGGTCTCCACTGGTAAAAAAGGGAAAACGAGGTTATGTATTAATAGATGTATCACTGGAAAATATGAATAGAGCATTAGTTAAGGACATCCTAAATGCAATCTCTATTACCATTATTTTGTTAGGATTAGTATCGCTCGTTTCAATCCGGATGGTAAGAAGAATTACACGGCCAATCCAGCATCTTGCCGATGCAACCAGCTCGGTAGCTGAGGGAAATCTCGATCAAGCGGTATCGATTGAAAGGACCGATGAAATAGGAATTCTCGCAGACTCGTTTAATCACATGATACAGCAATTAAAAATATCGAGAGAAGAAATCGAAGAATGGAACCGGGAGTTGGAAGCAAAAGTGGATGACCGGACAGCCGAGTTATCCAAGCGAACGGCCGAATTGGCGAAAGAAAGAAATGAACTGGAAGAAGCTTATAAGGAATTGGAAACGCTCGATAACGCTAAAGATGTTTTTTTATCCCTTGTTTCCCATGAACTGCGGACCCCTTTAAGTTCTATTCTGGTGTATTCGGAAATGCTGTTGAATAAACTTGTTAACTCCGAAGAAACCCGTGAGAAATTTCATAAAACGATTGTTGATGAATGCAAGAGATTAACCCGCCTGATAAACGATGTACTGGATCTTTCAAAAATCGATGCCGGCAGAATGTCTTTTAACCTTAAATCATTGAATGTGCGAGAATTGGTCATTGAGGTCTTTGAAAGTTTTCGCCTTTTCCTCGAGAAGCAAGGTTTACTTTTTGATTATGAACATGTTAGTGAGGATTCAACACTTTGGGGTGACAGAGATAGAATCATCCAGGTTTTAACAAATATCATATCGAATGCTGTCAAATTTACGCCCGAAAGAGGGACAATCAGTATTGCATCGAGCAATGATAATGGAATGGTTACAATTGCTGTCAAAGATACCGGGAAAGGTATGAAAAAAGAAGATATTCCCAAGGTTTTTGACAGGTTCAGTCAGTTGGAAAATATCAATCATCACTCTGAGGGCACTGGTTTAGGAATGACCATTTCAAAATCTATAATAGAGCTGCTCGGCGGGAATATCTGGATTGAAAGTGAACCGGGCAGTGGTACGACAGTATTTTTTACATTGCCCGAACCGCATGGTGAAATAAAACCGGAAAATTACCCGGATAAGAAGATCGTTACGAGTTCAAAATCAAAAGTGAAACCTTCCGGAAAATCGAGTTCCTTTAAAATATTGATCGTCGATGATGATGAAGTATTACGGTATGCTCTGATAGACTGTGTAAAAAATGCCGGTTTCATCCCCATCGATGCTGCCGATGGAAATGAAGCCCTGCGCCTGGTGGAACAACAACAGCCGGACTTACTAATTCTTGATGTTATGATGCCTGGTTTATCCGGAATTGAAGTATGTCGAAAGCTCAAAAGCGATCCTCGGACCAGTCAGATCAAAATTGTAATTTTATCTGCCAGAGGACAGCTGAAAGAAAAGGAAGAAGGGCTTGATGCAGGTGCAGACTTCTATATATCAAAACCGTTTGATTATATGGAACTGATAAAAACCGTCAAACAACTTTTAGAAAAGTGATAACGGATACTATATCATTATTTCAAAAGGAGGTATCATAATGAAAAGTACCATGGTTGCAGGAATTATCGTTGTCGCAGGTTTCTTTTTCTTTGGCATCTTGCAAGGGGGAAGTATCGTACTGTTTCTTGATATTCCTTCACTTCTTATTGTCGGGGGAATACTCATCGGCGGCACATTAATTTCATTCGGATTTGCTGTGCCTCTAAAAGCATTGAAAGAAGCACTTTTCCGAGGAGGAGTACAGTCGCTTGATGAGTTGAAACTCTATGTCAACTTTTTCAACTTGGCATCCCAGCTTTCGATAGCCGGAGGAATTGCCGGGACTCTGGTAGGTCTTGTCAATTTGCTTGCACACATGAATGATCCATCTTTAATCGGCCCGAGCATGTCAGTCGCTCTTATAACGGTTTTGTATGGTGTAGTTCTCTCGGAATTTGTTTTTCAGCCGTTGAAACATGCCCTGATTACAAAATCCGCTGAAGTCTGTGAAAACGCAGCCGATGAAGATTCCGGAAAGAGCAAAAACAAGAGGTGGCTTGTTCTCGGTCTCGGTCTTTATGCAAGTGTTGTTCCTTTTTTGATAGTATTGTTTTCCATGCGTCATACTATGTAATTAAAACCGGGTTATATATATGTGAATAATCAAAAATGAGGAAAATAATCTTCAGTTTACTGGTAATACGCTAAGGTCTGACAACAGGGGGTAAGGACGTAGCTGACATGCTTTGAGCGGCTGACAACTACGTCCTCGGTATTCCCGCCCTGCCCGAGCATTTTTGTGCCCGGAATGAAGACCTTCATTTCAGGAAATATACAAAAAATGGGGGTCAAAATGAAGTACAATATAAGTGTATCGAGTTCGACTTCTTTTCTCGTTCGTTATTTACACTCTTTTTCAAGAAAAAGTACCGACTGTTTATGTGTCTCCCCTATTATGTATTTTAGACATTATAACTATGAATCAGTTTCATCTTTTTGTAAAACCCCGGATAATAAATCAGTATTTCACATAGATATTCAACACCATAATCTTCGAAATCCTATCAACTTTCCCACAGTTTTTCCTTTCTCTGTAAGTCCGGATAATTATCACCGTTTCGGTAGTAACAATCCACGAGCTTTTATCTCAAATAAAAGAAAGGGGGGATGTGATATTGGGTATGAAATCATTAGTTAGAAGGGATTGGCAGGCTGTGGCGCTTGTCCAACGGCCATAACCTGAAAACGACATCTCTTTGCAGTTCAAACATCAAAAAAAGGGAGGGTATCATGTCTCGCAAACTTTTCATCACAATCACCGTTCTTGTATGCATCACCTTATCCTCTTCCGCTTGGTCTCAGGGAGAAATGGTTAAAGCATCAAATAATTGGCTGGTACACCACAACGAGATTGAGAAAGTCATCAACCTGGCATATTACAGCTATGTTGACGGCGACGGCGACACGTATCTCTCATGCTTTACTCCCGATTTTGTCGGGTACGGTACTTCCGCTTCCGATCCCGGGAGTTGTGGTGTCTGGATTGCAGGCAAGGACGAGCTCAAAACGAATGCAGATAGAGCAGAAGAGGTTAAAGAGAATTTCTCTGGCCGTTGGCTTACTGTCCGCCATGTTCATGTAAAGCCCGAAGACCAAGAAAAATGGTTTTCGGCAGGTGAAGCCGGAAATGCTCACGGAATCGCTGTTGCGAAAGTAAACGCGACAAGTATTAACAAAGAAACCGGGGAGACAACACCTCATGCATACATGGATACCTACATGATGAAGCGTATCAACGGGAAATGGATGATAACAGGCGTTATTCGCAAGGTTATGGAATAACAGGTAGTTATACGGACCCAATGGGTTAGACAATTATCGGCAGGGGTAGGGCTTGTCCCTACCCTGATTTACGGGTGTCACGAGCTTGGGCGCCCGTTCACAGGTGTTGCTTCAGGCACAAAAATATTCATGTATTGGGTATCTCATGGGGGGGTTTAATATGCAAAAAACGACACAAATCTCTGGCATTCTATTTTCGATCGTTGCTTTGTCGTGCTTATTAGTCTGTATGACCGGATGTTCGAAACAGGAACCAGAACAGAAAATAATTACAAACATCTCCGACATCATTTCTCAGGATGCAAAGCCGGAAATAGTTATCGACGGTACCCGGGAAGAATCACTCCTTGCAACAACCGAGGGACCCATTTGGATGAACGGGAAACTGTATTTTTCAAATTATATTCATTGAGTAAATCCGGAGCCGACTACAAGCAAGGAAGGAATCTGGGTGGTCAATCCCGACAACTCGTATACGATACTCGATGAAGTTATCAAGACAATCGGTACGACTCCCCTCCCGAACGGCAATATCGCTGCGTGTTTTTTACAGGTGCCTTCTGAAACACAGCCCTTTAAGATAGGAGTTGTAGAGATTACTTCTAAAGGTGATTTTGTGAGAACTATCGCTGATACGTATAATGGTATCCCGCTCGGAATGCCCAACGATCTCATCACCGATGCAAAGGGGGGACTCTATTTTACCGATCCCTGGGGCGGAAGTGACATGCTAAAAAATGAACAACCGGGAACAGCGGTCTACTACCTCAATCCACAGGGAGAGCTTATCCGGGTCACCGAATGGAACGTCTTAGGATTCCCCAACGGATGCGTGCTGAGCCCGGACGGTTCGAAATTGTATCTTGACGATGCCATGGGCACCACAATCCTGGTATATGATGTCAACAATGATGGTACACTTTCAAATAAACGGCCTTTTGCGGAAATCAACATTATTGAAAGTCTCGTCGAAGAGAGAAAACCCTGGATTGGGGCAGATGGCATGACAATTGACCGGGAAGGCAACCTGTATGTCGCTACTTTTCTGGATCCCGGTATACAGGTTTTCAATAGAAATGGTGAATACCTGGGGATTATCACATGCCCGGAAGGTCGTCCTTCAAACTGCATTTTCGGCGGTGATGATCTGTCAACGCTCTATGTGACCTGTTCTAATCAGCGGGTTTTTTCAATCAAGACCCGGATGAAAGGATTACAGTATCCGATGCGGTAACGAATGCATATTCAAAATATATTACATCGTTTTCTTTCATTACGGAGGTGAGTCATGAAAAGATATGCAAAGTGTTTACTGTTTTTTACAATCGTTTTTGTAACTTTACTCTTTTCATCTGGTTTAAACGAATGTTATGCAGCTTCATTCAACACTACTATTCCTACTGTTGTGGATCCACGTTATGAAATTCAAATCCTTGTGCCTGGCTCTTACTTTCATAGCATACAGGGCATTACATTCGACAGTGAAGACAACCTCTACGCAGGCAGTGTTTTTGGTCAGTCTATCTACAATGTTGATTCTAACACCGGAGAGGTAAGAGAATACATTGGCCCCCCCCTGGGGATGGCAGATGACCTGGAATTTGGTCCGGATGGGCTTATATACTATACTTCTTTCTTGTTGGGTAAGCTCCATTGCAAAAGTGCAGAAGGGAAAATGATAGAATTGGCTGATGGTCTGCCAGGAATCAACTCCCTTGCATTCAATCAGGAAGGACGCTTATTCGCAAGCCAGTTCTTTCTGGGGGATGGTTTATGCGAAATCGATCTGTCCGGAGAGAAAAAAACAAGAATGATTATCGAGAAACCGGGAGGACTTAATGGATTCGATTTTGGGCCGGACAATAAACTTTATGGACCAATTTCGTCCAAGGGAACAATCGTCAGAATCGATGTGGAAACGGGCAAGATGGAAGTGGTGGCAGAAGGATTCAAGAGTCCCACAGCGGTAAATTTCGATACAAAAGGAAACCTGTTTGTAGTTGACCTACCATTGGGTGAAGTGATCCGGGTTGATGTAAAAACAGGTCAAAAGACACTTATTGCCAAAGTAGCTCATGAAATTGATAACCTAGCCATCGATTCGAAGGATTGTATTTTTATTAATACACCTTCTAATAACGGAATTTATGAAATTGATAAAAAAAACAGGGAAAGCCCGGACAGTCGTGGAGGGAAAACTCACCTTCCCCGCAGGAGTAGCGGTAGCGACAGGGGTAGAGGGTGATATTGTATACCTTACCGATTTAACCTCCTATAGAAAGGCAGACGGTTTCACAGGAGAAGTCACTACCCTTAATAAGGAAATAAGTTACCCGTCTGCGATTTTTGCAAATGACACTAGTGTAATCTTGACCAGTTATTATTTTGGAACCATAGAGGTGATTGACCGGATGACTAACCAGAGCATGAAAATGCTCTCTGGATTTGAGGCACCGAGCCATGCTCTGATGATGGATGATGGAAGTTTAATTGTGGCCGAGATCAAAACGGGAAATCTTCTCAGGGTAACCGGTGAAGAGGGAAAAGAGCGTGCAGTGATTGCAAAAGGTCTGGCAGCTCCTGTGTATCTCGCCCGCGCAGGAAACAATGCAGTATTCGTCACTGAAGCCATACCCGGTACTGTTGCCAGGATTAACATCAACACTAAAGAAAAGAAAATCATTGCCTCAGGACTGAAAATGCCCGAAGGAATTTGTGTACTACCGGATGGAAAGTTGATTGTAGTTGAAACAGGAACAAAGCAATTATCCCAGATCGATCCTACAACCGGAACCATTAAACCCATAGTGATCAACCTTGCTGTGGGTTTACCTGATATTCCAGGATTTCCTCACAGCCTGCTCACAGGTGTTGCGGTTTCCAGTTCCGGGACAATATATGTCACAGGGGATATAGAAAATGTATTGTACAAGATTATACCGAAATAGCATGTAATCACTTAATGGGTTTTCATCATCCCTGAAAATATATGACTATTTATATTCGCCACATAACATAGAAAGAAAATAGTTTATTTATTGTTGCTATATTAGAAAATTACGGCAAATAGGTGAATAATTATGGATGCTCTTTTAACCCTGTTCAAGACATTAGTTGTATTCACTGTTCTAACAATCCTGCCGCTACAAATTTCTGCACAGGATTTGGAATCTAGATTTGCCGACAATACCGCACCTGTCAAGATTCAACGTATTAACTTACAAGTCGAACTCGACGGTATGAGCGACGAACCCGCCTGGGAGGGCATTGAATCACTGCCATTGCGTATGAGGAATCCAATTTATGGCAGTGAACCATCGGAACGTACAAAAATTCTGTTGGGTTATGATGATGATTATCTGTATGCAGCAATCGATGTACTTTTCGGTGAACGGAATCCTCAGGGGAAATTACCGATTACAGTTTCTGAAAAATATCCCATCGGATTCGGAATAAATGTGGGTGGCGAACGTTTGGAATAAAACCAAGTCGCGTTCATAAAAAAGGGAAATTTGATTTACGATTTTAGATTCTAAAAATTTTGAATTGAGAACTATTTTCATTTTGAGAAAAGTTTTCCCCTTATACTTCTTTCCCCGGTCCGTATCACCATCCAGACACGGTTTTGTCAATAATTTCCTTGGCAAGCATTTCGAGGGCTTCTTCGATACCGCTTTCTCTCGAGGATATATCAGAAGAACTGAACCGAGCCCATCCTTCCATGCGATTCTCCTCCCAGATAACACTGTTTTTCTTCCGGTCGAAAAACTGCACATCCGCAAAAACGCGTATCCTGAACTGATCCGCTTCTTCTTCCTTGGAAAATGTGTCCGCTTCCTCGATGATATCGATGATGGTTCCGGTTACTATTGCATCCGCCTGAAACTCGCTCACAACTTTCATATTGCCGTCTTTTATTATCGCATCGACCACCTCGGAGGTTATTCCCTCGACAATATCAATTTCAACCGTCTCATTCTCAAAAAGGGGCACGGCAACCGTTTTTATATGTGAAGGCAGGGACCCGGAAACACTATAGTAGCTGCATCCGGCACAGAGTAACATTACCGGGATTACAACAAATATTTTTCTCATTACATTCTCAATCCGAAATAAAACCTTCGAGCATCGTTCGTGTATGCTGAACCGCTCATATCGTCCAGCGGCCATACAACTCTCGCATAAAAAAGAGTAGAAAAACGGTAAAAGGTAACCATATTCAGTCTCAGTTCGAAACCGATATCACGTTTGAACGAACCTTCCTTCAGTCTGTCCATGCTTATTCTGCGGAAGTTCCAGGCACGACCTGCCTCGAAAAAGACATTGCCGTAAAGACGCTGTAAGTTCACACCCATAATACTTTCTCCGATTGCATACCTGACCGGAAAAGTATAACTAAAACGGCTGTAGCACATTTTCGAACCCCAGAATGCAAAATAGGGGTAACCCGAAAGAATATAACCGCCGCCAAGGTAATACTTGAGAGGCCAGTTGTAACCGTCACCTTCCCCTTTCCGATAATCCTTAATATAAATATCTTTGTATGCTGTAAGGAAGACAGCTTCAAACGTGTGGCGCCAATAGGGAAGCTTACGGTTGTCAAGCAGGAAAATGGTAAACTCATTCACATCAATATCTTTCTTGAACGGCCTCAGTTCATCAAGCGTCGGATCCGGACTATACTGCCCTAAATAAAATGAACCGTCCATATTTAATCCCATAGGCGCATACAAAAGCGGCTGATCAACAAGTGAATCTGCCACAGTAGAACGGAGATGTCTGAACTGCAGCATAACCGTGGATCCCTTTGGGGCAATCGCATCGTCCGCCGACGGAACCCTTCTTGAATATACATAACTGAGACCGAACTCACGGCTTTGAAAATATTCCATATCCGTAAAATAACGAATATCGGAGGTTCTGAACTGGCGGGAATTGGGAATATAACCGGTAATATCCATACCGTTATAGAAATAGTTTGAAAAATCCCCTATCTCCATATGGCGTGACAGTGTTTCAAAGTATTGACGGAAACCCGCCTCAAAAGTCAGGTAATGTCTGTTTGCGAGCGGAACAAAAATCCCCATCTGGTAACGTCTGAACTCATCACGGTATTTATCAGAAACATCCATGGTAGCGTGCATGTCATGAAGAACATTCTCCAGTTCAAGCTCGGGCCTTTCGCCATAATAAACTGAGTCTGCGGCTATTCTCATGCGCTGGATATGGTTATTAATCATTGTACGGGAAGCTGTTGCGAAAAACCGTGGCGTATGGTTGTACTTACTCGAAGTTATCGGAACCATAGCACGTTCGTAATATATCTGGAAGTTATTATTGAGCCCGACATCTTCCTTGAGGTTTTTTCCCACACTGCCGCTGAGTATTAATGCATCATATCCAAGTAAATCCGAAATATATGCCTGGGCACCAAAATCGATTACATTTAATCCGAATCTGCTTCCGATAAACGAGGGCCCAACTGCCAGCGTGGGAACGATAGCATTTAAAATCCGTTTTCGACGATACGGACTCACATTGAAATTTTTTGAAAGATCAAAAATGTCCGGCTGTGTTATGTAATCCCTTTCCTCAATTATGGTTTCAGTACGTTCAATCTCACGGTCGATATTTATACGGTAAATCGAAAAATTCCCGGACTTATACCCGGAATAATACACATACTCGTTATTTCCTATGGACGGGAAAAAAGCGCCGCCGTAGAGATCGGTTAAACGAGTTGCCTTCGAAGTTTCGAGGTCGAGTTTATACACGTTATAAACGCCTGTACGGTCGGATGTGTAAATTATACCTTTTCCATCAGGCAGAAAACGTGGACTGCGTTCGTCACACTTTGAACCAACAAGAAGGGTAAAATCGCTGTTTTCGGCGAAAGAAGTCGAATCAGAAAATCCCACGGTGGAATCCGCATATTCCCAGGTATGCCGGTAGGTCTCGGTCGTGGAATTAATCAACCCTATATCCCTGTCAAAATCCTGTTTGTATAGACCGAAAAGTATTTTTGATCCATCAGGCGAAAAAGAGGGTGAATAGAACTGGGTTCCGTCATGTGTTGATGTCAGGAAACCAAGACCTGTTCCGTTTGCATTGATAGTTGCTATGGAGTTATTTCCACCTAAATTCCGCACAAATACGATGAGACTGTCGCCCGGAGAAAAGCTTGGATCACGTGCACGCATACTTTTTGATATTCTGCGCTCTTTTTCGGTTGTAATATCGTAGGTATAAATATCATAAAATCTCGGGCTTCTTTTCGGCCTTCTGACATATACCAGCTTCGCAGAATCATGCGACCAGGAGATACGGTAATCAACGTTTTTTACAATTCTTTTTGTTTTTCCTGTGGACATATCCTTCAGCATAAGATCGGTGATTGCATAATCCTTTCCCCTGTTGGAAAGCCATGCAAGATATTTGCCGTCCGGAGACAGAACCGGATAATAATCCGCCGAGCCGTTATCCAGAACGTTTTCCCCTTCCTCAAAAGACCTGTTTCTGTACGAAGCATAATGGCTGTCGAGATAAGCTCTCCAATCACTGTAGAGTTTTTCAGCGCTTATACCCAAAACACGTTCGATGGTCGGTTCAAAATCAAAATATCCGCAGGTATTATTGAGTTCCGTGATTTTATCATACCCATATTTATTCTTTATATAATCTACCATGGAATAACCCTGATTATAAACCATTTCGGCGCCCACCTGGGTTTTACCCGAAAGCGTATCCATCTCTTCCATGGATAAAAGCGACTGTTCAACCCATGCCGACCTGAGGAGCATATCACGGTGCGAATCCCATCTTTCGGAACCGAATGATTCCGCCCCGACCTGTGCGACTCCTTCCGAAAACCATGCAGGCTGGGATAAATGGTAGAATGCGACATCCACGCCAAGATCAGGATTGTCGTTGTATTTTCCGCCGCCAAGAGCAATAAAATTAACCGGACCCTTCGCCGCTTTTTTCAATGCTATCATATGGGTCATCTCATGGACAAAAACGTTCTTAAGCCAGTTTGTCTGCCCCCTGAGTTCATAATCCATATTCGTAGCATAAATCGTAATGGTATTCTGAAAATAAATGGCGTAACCGTTGGCAAGGTCAACCGCATCGTTGACAATACAGGTTACATCGGGGTCATCGGTAAATGAATCGTACTGCGCCATTAATTTTTCATAGATATCGTCGCAGAATTTTGATATTTCGCCGGCTGTGTACTCGCCGTTCTCATCGTAAATGATAGTAAAATACTTTGTTTGAAGCTGCTGAACGGCTCCGGCATCAGGCGGGTTTACCATACACAATAGCATTAAAAATATAAAAAAAACTCTATGGTTTGTCTTGAAATCCTTGAAGTGGTTCATGTTTGCTCCTGTGATAAAACTCAACGTTTTTACTTTCAGCAATCAACTTCAACTAAAAAAATAAAAGGGAGCTTTTCACTCACCGGGATAAAATGAGTATTTTTTATCTAACTGTTGACAGCTTATCTCACAATACATTTTTCCTGCTTACTTTATCTTCTTATACACGCCACAAAATGATTTGTTCCTTTATCCTCAAGCATAGGCACTGTTACCTTGCATTCATCCATACATTCGGGACATCTCGGATGGAACGGACACCCGGACGGAATAGCGGAAGACGAAGGTACATCACCCCTGAGAATGATTCTTTCCTTTTTTTTCTCAGGATCGGGAATGGGAACGGCGGACATGAGCGCCTGGGTGTATGGATGAAGGGGATTTTCGAACAAAACTTCTTTCGATGCAAATTCCATGATATTTCCAAGATACATAACCGCAACGCTGTTTGAAATATGCCGCACGACACTTAAATCATGGGATATAAAAAGATATGTCAGGCCAAGTTCATTCTGAAGATTCTGGAGCAGGTTGATTATCTGCGCCTGAATCGAAACATCCAAGGCGCTGACCGGTTCATCGGCGATGATAAACTCCGGCGATACGGCGAGAGCTCTCGCTATGCCTATCCGCTGGCGCTGACCACCGGAAAACTCGTGCGGATAGAGATATGCATGTCTCCGGGCAAGACCTACCATGTCAAGAAGCTCACCGACACGATCCTGCAGTTTTTTTCCGGAAGCAATCCTGTGTACCCTGAGAACCTCGGATATCATTCCGCCGACTGTCATTCTCGGATTGAGTGAACTGAAAGGATCCTGGAAAATTATCTGCATGCGGCGGCGAAGGTTCAGCATTTCATTGCTCCCGGTGGTAAGAACATCCACGCCGTCAAAATTCACACTGCCTCCCGTAGCTTCAAGAAGCCGGAGAATCAGACGGCCCGCCGTAGTCTTTCCGCAGCCGCTTTCACCGACAAGTCCGAGCGTCTCATGGCGATTAATCTCAAACGAAATACCGTCCACCGCCTTAACATAACCGACGACTTTTGAAAAAAGTCCCTTCTTTATCGGGAAGTGCTTCTTAAGATCGGTGACCTTAAGTATTGTTTCATTACCCTTATAATTCTTTGACTCGATCACGATAAAAACACCTTGTTCTGTGATTGTTTTCAGCAATTTCAAGTTCCGGAAGCTCAGTCCTGCACCGTTCATCAGCAAATGGGCATCTCGGATTAAAAGGACATCCCGGTGGTAAATCCGCCGGATCAGGGACATTTCCATCTATAACCGAAAGCTTTTCGCGGATACTGTCAAGTCTCGGCACGGATTTGATCAGCCCTTTCGTGTAAGGATGTCCGGGGCTGGCAAAGACATCTCTGGTTGTTCCTTCCTCAACAATCCGTCCCGCATACATAACCGCCATACTTTCTGTAGATTCTGCGATCACTCCAAGATCATGGGTGATGAGCAGGATAGACATGTCAAATTCTTCCTGCAGTTTCACGAGCAGCTCCATTATCTGGGCCTGTATTGTAACATCAAGAGCCGTTGTCGGTTCATCCGCAATTAAAAGATCCGGATTACATGACAAAGCCATTGCTATCATGGCACGCTGCCTCATACCACCGGAAAGCTGATGGGGATATTCATCCACCCGCTGCTCCGGATCAGAAATGCCTATAAGTCTGAGTATATCAACCGTGCGGTTCCGGGCTTCTTTTTTACCGACTTTCTGGTGGAGCACTACCGCTTCTATTATCTGCGAACCTATCGTAAAAACAGGATTGAGAGAGGTCATCGGCTCCTGAAATATCATGGCGATGTCGTTGCCGCGAACTTTGCGCATTTCCGCCTCGGTTATCCCGAGGAGGTCACGACCACGAAAGAGTATTCGCCCCTTTTCAATACGTCCCGGAGGTGAAGGTATAAGCCGCATAACCGAGAGCGATGTAACGCTCTTCCCACAGCCGCTTTCTCCCACAAGGCCAAGTGTTTCTCCGGAATCGATGGTAAACGAAACATCATCTACAGCTTTCGACACACCCGATTCCAGATGAAAATAGGTGCTCAGCCCCTGTATTTCAAGCAGACGTTCTGCCATTCATTCACGTTACCTTTCTTAGCTCAAACAGAGAAAAAATTATTAACCACAGATGAATTAAGGCACAAGGCATAAGGCATAAGGCATAAGGATTAAGGGATTAAGGATTAAAAAATTCAAATTACCGGCTCTCCAAAGAAGCTTTCAGCGGTCAGCTACCAGCTTAAAAATACTTCTGCCTTTGTGCCTTCTGCCTTCTGCCTTTTATTCATCCTTTATCCCTCTTTTTCATAAATCAAAATTCAAAATTCAAAACTCAAAACTCATCATTACGACGGCAATATTTTCCTCGGGTCGAGAGCATCACGGAGTCCATCGCCAAGGAAATTGAACGCAAGAACGGTCAAGAATATCACAAAACCCGGTGCTATAATCCATGGGAAAGAAGTTAAAACTCTCACACTCTGGGCCTGTTTCAGCATATTTCCCCAACTTGCCGCCGGTTCGGCTATACCGACACCCAGAAAGGATAACGCAACTTCCCCAAGAATATACCCGGGAATGGATACTGTCGCGGCAATGATCACAAACGAAAGTGTGTTGGGAAGAATATGCTTTATGATGATCCGCATATGGCCGAATCCCAGGGCACGGGAAGCGGTCACATAATCATTTTCTTTAATCGAAAGTACCATTCCGCGTATAATCCTGGACATTCCCGCCCATCCTATAAATGATAAAATTGCAACAATAATCAGGTACATTTTATCCGAATCAATATATGTTGGGAACGCAGTACGAAGCGAAAGAATAAGATACAGTCCGGGTATTGACATGATAAGTTCGGTAAACCGCATAATAACCGTATCCACATAACCGCCGAAATACCCGGAAATGCCTCCCGCCAGCATTCCGAACGTAAAAGAGAGAAAAATACCAACCAGCCCGACCGACAGCGATATCCTCGCCCCGAACAGCAGTCTGGAAAACACATCTCTTCCAAACTGATCCGATCCCAGCACGAAAATTCTGGCGTCATCCTCAACACCGAAAAAATGACGGTCCCAGGGAAGTAATCCGAATAATTTATACGGTTCACCCTTGTTAAAGAATGTAATCGGATATTTTTTCACAGTATCGTCCCGGTACCGTGTCCATTTGCGATCCTCGAGAACCTTGCCGTAGACAAACGGCCTTATATGAAAAGAGCCCGATTCATCAAACAGGTGAGGACCGGTAGGTGGACAATAATAGAGCGACCTGTTCTGGGTTTCCACACCGTAGGGTGCAAAAAAATCTGCAAAAAAGGCAAGAAAATAAAAAATAATGAGGATTATGCCTCCGATAACCGCCATACGGTTTCTTAAGAGGTACCGCCAGAATAATGCCCAGGGCGACTGGGATGGTTTTTTGTCTTTCCTATTCATATTGTATTCTCGGATCGGAAATAGCAAGCATGATATCAGCGATAAGATTACCAATAATAAGCATAACCGATGCCATGACAAGAGCGCCCATGACCAGATAAAGGTCCCTCGTAAAGAGCGCATCGAGCGTCAATCTGCCAAGCCCCGGCCAGCTCATAACCACCTCGACAAGAAATGCACCCGAAAGGAGACTTGCAAGAGTAAATCCGAACAGTGTAATGAGCGGATTAATGGCATTCCGTAATGCATGTTTATAAATAACCACTCGTTCGCTGAGGCCTTTTGCACGGGCTGTCTGAATATAATCCTGAAGGAGCGTATCGAGCAGGTTTGCACGCATTTGCCTCATACGTCCCGCCATGGATATGCTTCCCAGAACAATCGTGGGAAGTATCAGATGATATAATACATCGATAACCTGATGCGGATACGACATATATTCGAAATCGATCGATTTCATTCCTCCCACAGGGAACCAGCCCGTTCTTGCCGCAAAGAGAACCATGAGAAGAGCAAAAAATACTTCCGGTATGGAAAGCCCTATAAACGCTACAAACGACGCGGATCTGTCCACCCAGGTATTCTGCCTGACCGCACTGATTATACCGAGAGGGATGGATAATCCCCAGGCAAAGAATGCCGCCGAAATGGCAAGTATCAGGGTATTGAACATACGCTGCCCGATAAGCGAAAAAACCGGCACCTGATTTGCAAAAGAATACCCAAAATCAAGATGAAACGCGTTCCACAGCCATTTGAAATACTGAATATACCAGGGTTTATCAAGACCGTATTTGACTCTCAGCGCATCAATGGTTTCTGCCGAAATCTGCGGATTTTGAGTCATGGTGGTCAAAAAGTCTCCGGGCGCAATACTGATAATCATAAAGCTGAAAAAGGTTATACCCAGCAGCAGGGGTATCATGTGTAAAAACCGTTTAATTATATATGTTTTCATACGTTGCGTTCAAAATTCAGAGGTTAAAGGTTTTGCCGTTCATCATTCACAATTCTCATTCTATTCCTGCCAGACAGCTTCAATATTCCATAAGAGACGGTGCCGAAGTATAGTCGGAACAAGATTTTCGTATGTATTGCTGACTGCAACAAATATCTGGGGAATAACGAGAAAAATGTATGGTACCATATCTGACATTATGTATTGAACCTCGTCATAATACTCTTTCCGCTTCTCCCTGTCAAGGGTAGTTATCTGGAGATTCATCAATTCGTCAACACGTGCTTCCCAATCTGTGGCTGGTTCAGGTTGATTTGGATACCACTGATGCATTCGTCCGCTTGAAAGCCAGACACTCATCCCGCTCGAAGGGTCCGGGTCGCCGGAAGTCAGCCCCAGAAGGCAGCATTCATATTCATGTTCTTCGTCAATTTTAACGATGAGCGTATTAAACTCGATAGGATTAAAATTCATTTTTATCCCTATCCTTGTGAGATCATCCTTGATAATATTACCGATAAGTTCCCTCAGATCATTACCGGTATTCGTAATCATCGTAAATGCAACCGGATTACCCTCGTTATCCTCACGGATACCGTCGCCATCACGGTCAACAAGCCCCATATCATCCAAAAGCGCCCTTGATGTATCAAGGTTGTAGTCATATTTGACGAGGTGAGGATTATACCATATTTTGTTTGCGGGCGTTTCGGGACCATACTGGGGTTCCGCCATACCGTTGAATACCGTTTGTGAAATCCCCTCACGGTCGACCGCATGAGCCATTGCCTTTCGCCAGCGCACATCCTCAAACCATCTGCGTTTGTACGGAGCAACAAACGGTTTCCCGTTTTTGTTCTTACCGGGATTAAGATTAAACCAGAAAAAATTCTGTCCCATATCGGTGCCGAGATTAACGATACGGAAGTTATATTTTTCTCTCTTATCCTCGAGTATAGCCACATCGGACTGCCTGACTCCCATCATATCAAGCTGGCCTGTCTGAAACATGAGCAGCTCAGTATCTGAATTTCTCACATTTATATGGATGATACGTTCGAGAAACGGCAGGCGGTTCCCTGCAATGTCTACCCGCCAGTAGGAAGGATTGCGCCGTAAAACCGTTTTAACACCGGATTCGAATTTCTCAAGAAGATAGGGACCGCACGAGACGAGTTTCTCAGCCGGCCAGCTTATATTGTAGGCGGCATCAAATGCTCCCTTTTCCAGTTCCGGTTTGAGAATATGTTTTGGCAGTATCGGCACTGCGCCTCCGGCCCACATGAGAAAAGGAGCGAATGGTGAAGGAATGGAAACTTTGAAGGTAAATGAGTCAACAGCCGCTCCAACAAACGGCTCCCCGTTTACCCGCATTATATCGCTGAGACTGTTACTAACCCGAGGATCATACAGCGCCTCGTAAGAAAATTCCATGTCATAGGCGGTAACAGGTTCCCCATCACTCCATAAAACACCGCGCCGCATATGAAACGTCAGTTCAAGATTATCCTCGGAAAACTCCCATGTATGCGCGAGACTGGGAATGATTTCCTGGGTTTCGTTATCCATTGAAATCAGAGAAGCAAATACCCGGGCTGATATGTCCCTGCTCGATGTCTCCGATGCAACAATCGGGTTCAACGTTTTCGGATCGCCAAGGGCACCTATCAAAACACGTCCGCCGTACTTCCCGGGACCACAATATGCAGTATCCGCATCTGCGGGCACAGGAGTCTCAATGTAAAAACGCGGATTATCCTCATGCTTTTCCAGAATACCGATAATCACTACCGTAAAAAATGAAAGAATAACGGCAGCTATTATAATTATAACTCTCATATACCCTAATTTGTAATTACTTTACTGAACTATGTTAGATTACTATTTTAAAAAATGTATTAATCCCCGATTCAATCGTTATTTTACATACTTTTCATCACGTTTTAAACTGCTCTTTATGGTATCTGCACTGTCTTCGTATCCGGGCCTGCCCATGAGGGCAAATGCAGCGATTTTACCGCTCTCTACGCCCGGCTGGTCAAGAGGATTAATCGTGTACAATCCGCCGGAGAACACCGTAGAAACCTCGAACGTATACAGAAATTGTCCAACCGTGAATGGGCTTACATCAGGGAAGGTTATGGTCATATTCGGGCGTTTGTTTTCCGTCAGGGCATATATGGTGCCGAGTCTCTCAGCCCTCATGAGTTCCGCCATTGTTCTGCCGCCGAGATAATCAAGTGCAGAAGTGCCGGGATATGCTTTTTTCATCGGGAGTTCATGTTCAAACGAATCAACTCCGAGTATGGTGAAAACCTTGTCAAACGGTCCCTCAACATAAAGCTGAACCTGCGAATGCTGATCGGTAACACCGAGAGCTTTTACCGGTGTCGGGCCTACATGCACCGTTTTGCCGTCAAGGCCATATTTTTTACCGAGACTTTCAGCCCAGAGCTGACGGTACCAGTCTGCGAGGCCGTAGAGGCCTGAAGAATAGGGCATCATGACCGATATCGGCTTGTTCAACTCGACATCGAGCAGGTACTGGTAAAGAGAATACAGATAGGCGGGATTATCCATAACGTTTAAGGATTCAAGACGTTTATCCATCGCAGCCGCTCCCTCAAGAAGCTCTCCGATATCAATTCCGGCACACGCAGCCGGAAGCAGTCCTACCGGCGTTAATACAGAAAAACGCCCGCCGATACCATCGGGGACAACAAACGAAAAGATATTTTCACTGTCGGCGATTTTTCTGAGATCGCCTTTTGCAGCATCGGTCGTAATAACAACATGCTCACTCCATGACCCGCCCAGGGCTCTTTCGAGGAAATCTTTCACCAGAAGAAACGTTCCCATTGTTTCGGCGGTTGAACCTGATTTGGTGATGATATTGAAGAGGGTTTTAGAGGGTTTGCATACATCAAATATTCCGCTGAGATAATCAGGATCGATATTGTCCGCAAAAAACAGCTTCATACCGCCGGAAACGCTGTGCTCAAGCAAATTGTGGTACGAATGGCATAACGCCATGAAAAGGGCCTGCGCTCCGAGAGCTGAACCGCCTATGCCGACATTCACAAAATTTTCGAATTTATTTTGCGCGGTACCGGCAAAATCAGTCAATGCAGTAACGTTTTGACAGGGCAGGTCCCGGTAAGGGTAGTCACCGGCTTCACGGCGGCTGCGTATTTCCGAATCAATCGCACTTGCCCTCTCTTTCAGGGAAGCCAACAGACTGTCCGGGACGCCGTGTTCGCCAACAGCTTTATCGGTCATATTGGTGAAATCAAAGATCAGATCTTTACTCATCTTTAAAAATCCATCCTTTCGAACTATATCGCTCCTTGATTAACCGCTCCGTTTGCTTTAATTCCTCTTGTGTCGGATTCCCACATTCACACCTCATCCCCACTGTTTTGTTAAAAGCTTGTACGAGTGATCGTTTCAGATTATCAATAGTGAAACGGCCGTTTCGTTTCGATTCCAGGTCGGTTGACCAATCATTCAGCCGTTTTTTATATATGGAAGCTAATTCATTATCCTCCATATAATCAACAATTCTTTCATGTCCGGGTCCCATGATGATCGAGCCCTGCTGTAAAAATAAGTCTTTAAAACGTCTCTGAGCGCTTCCGACAAGTTTTTTTCCATCCAGAGTTATCTCGAATCGTGATGTGATTAAAAAACAGGGCAGTACATGCCGGTTTGTATCCTGAATTCTTTTTTTCAAACCGGTACGACTCATTTCAGCCGTAATACCAAGTAAATCAAAGCCCTCCACAAGAACTTTGCTTATTGACCGGTAAGTATCCATAAGGTTACCGCCGAACGAGGGGTCATCTATGAAACCGATGATTGAATACGCAATTTCGTTTGTATGAAAAACCGCCCGGCCCCCTGTTAACCTTCTTGTTATATCCACTTCATCTGCCATACATCGCCCAGTGTCGATACTGCCTGCAATATTCTGGTTATAACCGAAGGTAATTGCGCTCGGACTCCATTCATACAACCTGAATGTCGGGGGCGAACCCTTATTCTGTACAGCATCTATGACCGCTTCATCCAGTGCCATATTAAAAAAGGCGCTCTCTTTTCCTGTATCAAGAAAACGCCATTTTACCGTCTCCATATCCCATTTCCCCGTATGCTAACACAAGAGGACTCAAACCGGAGAATCAAGAAGTACCGGAAGGTTAATCCGTGTCAGTACAAATCAAAAGCAAAGCTGTTATAACTTTTTCAGTACTTCAAGTCCGATAATCTGGCGCATTATTTGATTTGTACCTTCGTAAATCTGCGTTATTTTTGCATCCCTCATCATCTTTTCAACAGGATATTCTTTCATGTACCCGCATCCACCTAAAAGCTGGACTGCATTCGTTGTTACTTCCATCGCCGTATCCGAAGCGACAAGTTTACATATTGCAGATGCCATAGTGATATCTTTCGATCCCGAATCTACCAACCGTGCCGCGGAATACACCAAGGAACGTGCAGATTCAATTTTTACTTCCATATCGGCCAACATGAACTGGACTCCCTGAAAGGTGCTTACCAAATGTCCGAACTGCTTACGTTCCTTAACAAACGCTACCGCTTCTTCGAGTGCTCCCTGGGCAATACCTAATGCCTGTGCGCCAATACCGGGCCTTGAATAATCAAAGGTCTTCAAGGCAATTATAAAACCAAGACCCTCGCGGCCGATCAGGTTATCTTTATGAATACGGCAATCCTGAAAAATAAGTTCTGTCGTAACCGAAGCCCGTATCCCCATTTTATCTTCTTTCTTGCCGAAAGTAAAACCGGGGGTACCTTTTTCAATAATAAATGCCGAAGCACCGCGGGCGCCCTTTTCTTTATTTGTCATGGTCAGGACACTGTAAATATCGGCTTCACTACCGTTCGTAATCCACTGCTTTGTCCCGTTTATGATATAATAATCTCCATCTTTAACAGCGGTAGTTTCTATACCAGCAACATCTGAACCGGCATTCGGTTCGGTAAGCGCAAAGGCACCGAGTTTTTTACCAGCGGCAATATCCGGCAGATATCGCTTTTTCAGCTCATCGGAGCCATACAGTAGTATCGGATATGCTCCGAGAGCGGTTGCGCCCAGAACGAGGGCAATACCCCCGCAGGCACGCGAAAGTTCTTCCATGGCCAACACCATTTCCATAGAACCTCCGCCAAAACCTCCGTACTCCTCGGGAATATAAATGCCGAAAATATCCGCTTGCCTCAGAACCTCTACGATATCCCGTGGAAATATGCCTTCTTCATCATATTTCGCCCTGACAGGTTTGATATATTTTTCCGCTATTTCACGACAGGAATCGCAAATCATAACCTGGTCTTCGGTCAACTGGTAATCGATCATTAAATCCCCGCTTCCGTAAGTTCAAAATTCAAATATGATTAGCAAGGTACAACGTTACGATCATACCTTACTGATATAATCTTCCTTAGTATTATAAATACAACCGTTTTTTTATATTTTCGAATCCGATTTTTGCCGCAATTTGCTGGGCAGCCTTTTTACTTTTTCCCTTTCCTTTCCCGATTGTTTCACCCTTCACCTTTACTTCCACCGAAAAAACTTTGTCATGATCGGGACCGCTTTCGGAAATCGTATTGTAAACCGGAAAGCCAATCTTTTTGGACTGAACCAACTCCAGAAGAAGACTTTTATGGTTATCTGTTTCATCCAGCAGAATATTCTGATTATCCAGAATAGTTCTTCTTATGAAATCTTCCGCCGCTGTGTAACCGCCATCCAGGAAAATTGCGCCGATAATTGCTTCAAGAGTATCGGCGATTATTGATGAGCGGTGACGTCCTCCGGCATTTTCTTCTGACTCGTTCAGGAGTATGTAACGGTTGAGTCCGATCTTCCGTGCTGCAATCGCTTCCGATTTTTTATTTACCAGGCTGCTTTTTAATTTTGTCAGATCTCCTTCTTGAAAATCAGGATTTTCTGTAAATAAATGATGGGAAACTATCATGCTGAGAACTGAATCACCAAGAAATTCCAGACGTTCATTTGACAGGTTGGTGGTTCCGTCCACGGATTGTGAATATGAACGATGCTTAAGGCTCTTGAAAAGAAACGAGCGGTCATTAAAGTGATATCCCAGGGTAGATTCAACCTCTTCGACATCGAAAGGGAAATGACCTGATCTGAGAAAATTTTTTATCCACTTAAAAAAAGTCCTTACAGAGTTCATTTGAATTTCTTAAATCCAATAGTAACATTATGACCACCAAATCCGAAAGAGTTCGACAGGGCAAAATTTACTTCTTTCTCAACAGCCGTATGAGGTGTACAGTTTAAATCGCATTCGGGATCCTGGTTTTCCACGTTGATTGTCGGTGGAATCACACTGTTTCTAATTGCCTGTATGGTGGCAACACTTTCGATAGCACCCGCTGCACCGAGAAGATGTCCATGCATTGATTTTGTCGATGACATGGTTAAATCGTAAGCTTTACTGCCATAGAGATGTTTAATAGCTTTATTTTCCGCTACATCACCCGCCGGCGTCGAAGGGCAGTGACAGTTGATATAATCAACATCTTCCTTGTTCATTCCGGAACGTTCGATAGCAAGCTCCATTGCCTTCGATGCTCCGAGACCTTCCGGATGAGGAGCGGTAATATGATAGCCATCTGCGGTAAATGCAACCCCGCTGATTTCAGCAAAAATCTGAGCGTTTCGTTTCTTGGCATGTTCCAGATCTTCCAGGATCAAAGCGGCCGATCCCTCGCTTACAATAAAACCATCTCTGTCCCTGTCAAAAGGACGGGCTGCTTTCTCCGGTTCATCATTTCGACGTGAAAGGGCTTGAATATTGATAAAACCTGCAAGAGAGGTAGGTGTTATCGAACCTTCCGTGCCACCGGCAATAATAACATCGGCATCGCCGCGCACGATTGTATGATATGCATTGCCGAGAGCATGAGCGCTGGATGCACAGGCGGAAGTTGTCACGTAATTCGGCCCCATCAGACCATACCTCATAGCAATATGACCGGCAACGATATCTGTGATCATGCCGGTTATGTAAAATGGAGAAACCCTTAACGGACCTTTGTTCAGATATACTTCCACCTGCTTTTCGAGCACATTGATACCGCCAATGCCTGAACCGAAAATCACTCCGATAGTAAAAGGATCCTCATTCTCAAACTCAATTCCGCTGTGCTGGACAACCTCGGCAACCGAGCATAAAGCATACTGGCTGAAAAGGTCAAGACGTCTGGCCTCCCTGGCATCAATAATGCCTTCCGGATTATAATTTTTTATCTCGCCTGCAATACGGGTTTTGAAATTGCTTGCATCAAATCTGGTAATTGTCGCTATACCGCTTTTTCCGTTTATGAGTGATTCCCAAAATTCATCAAGCGTATTTCCGATCGGGGAGAGCACTCCCATACCGGTCACAACTACTCTTCTTTCAACTGCCATGATACTCCTGACCGTAATAAAATATTTTTTATTATACCAATTACTATATAAAGACAGAATCCGGTATTAATAGAAGCTTAATTTTATAAAGTACGATATATGTGTGTGTTTTTTCTGGCCCCTGTCTCCTGACTATGTAAGTATACTATGCACTATGACTATAAACATTATTGAAACGGTACATTGATATTAAAACAATTATTCACCAATTTTATCTTTTAAATAGTCAATCGCATCAGATACCTTTCTCATCTGCTGGGCATCTTCATCGGGAATTTCCAGATCAAACTCTTCCTCAAATGCCATAACAAGCTCAACAGTATCGAGTGAATCAGCACCAAGATCATCAATAAATGATGAATCATTATTCACTTTGTCCGCATCCACACCTAACTGCGTGACCACAAGATTTTTTACTCTTTCTTCTAAACCCATAATAGCTTCCTCCTTTTTGAATGACAATAACTGTTTTTTTCTCTATTGTGGATATAACTTCAAAAATGTTACATGACCATTCCACCATCGACACATATAACCTGCCCGGTAATATACGATGCATCATCCGAAGCGAGAAACGCTGCAACATTTGCCACATCCTCCGGAGTGCCGGCTCTTTTCAGCGGAATACTATTCTGAAACGCCTGCTTGGCTTCATCGGGAAGGTTTTTTGTCATATCAGTCTCAATATAACCCGGTGCAATCGCATTTACGTTGATATTCCTTGATGCAAGTTCCTTTGCCATCGTTTTTGTCATTCCTATCACACCGGCTTTTGATGCCGAGTAATTTACCTGCCCGGCATTCCCTACAACTCCAACTACAGATGCTAAGTTGATTATACGCCCATAACGTGCTTTCACCATATATTTTATAACTGCCCTGGAAACATTGAATGTCCCGGAAAGATTCACCGCAATTACAGCATCCCAGTCTTTTTTCTTCATCCGCATCATGAGATTGTCACGGGTTATACCGGCATTATTCACCAGGATATCAATCCGGCCGAATTCATCGACAACTTCATGAACACAATCCTCTACGGTTGATTCTTCAGCAACATTCATAAAAAATGCCCTGGCAGTACCGAATGTTTCCGAAAGTTCCTGTGCAGTGGAAGTAACCATTTCTCTGTTAACGTCACATAAAGCCGCAACCGCACCTTCCATGAGAAAACGCTCGGCTATCTTTCTCCCAATACCCTGTCCTCCTCCGGTCACGAGGGCAATCTTTCCCTCAAGCTTCTTCATCAAAAACCTCCGCTATAGACTGATAATCGGAAACCGATACAACCGCAAGCCTGTCATCTGTCCTCTTCACCAAACCGGCAAGGACATTACCCGGACCAACCTCGTATGCTTTCTCTATCCCATCATCCAGCAGAGAACCAATCGTATCGGACCATCTGACCGGAGATGTCAACTGCTGTATCATGCACTTTTTTATCTCAACGGCATCTGTAACAGAAAAAGCGGTAACGTTGGAATATACAGGAATGCGGGCATCGGAAACACAAATTTTTTCAACTGTCAAAGAAAACGTATCTCTTGCGCTTTCCATCAGGGGAGAATGAAACGCTCCGCTTACCTTTAACGGTATAACACGTTTGGCTCCCTGTTCTTTCAAAATTTCTCCGGCACGGGCAACGGCGTTTTTTTCTCCCGAAATCACCATTTGAAGAGGTGAATTGATATTCGCCACAACAACCGTACCATGAACAGAATCGCATGCTTTCATGACGCTTTCATACTCCAGACCGATTACCGCAGCCATTGTTCCCCTGCCATCAGGATCGGCACTGTCCATCAAACGTCCACGTTCGGAAACGAGCATAAATCCGTCTTCAAAGCTATAAACACCCGCTGCAAACCACGCACTGAACTCGCCGAGACTGTGCCCGGCACAGCATGACGGTTCAATCCCATGTGCTCTTAACACTTCAGTGATGGCAGCCTCAACCGTATAAAGCGCTGGCTGCGTATAGAGCGTTCTGGCAAGCTTTTCAGCAGGTCCCTCTGCACACAGTGAAAGCATATCATACCCTGCCAGTTCACTTGCTTTTTCAAAAATTCTTTCGGCTTCTTTCCATGTTTCGGAAACGGAAACACCCATTCCGATTGACTGAGAACCCTGTCCCGGATAAACAAATGCTGTTTTCTTCATTAAAACCTCAAAAGAGTCGAACCCCAGGTCATACCGCTGCCAAATGCGGTTAGGACGACATAGGATTGCTTGTTGATCCGACCCTCTTTCAGGGCTTCGGTCATTGCTATCGGAATTGTTGCGGCAGAGGTATTGCCGTATTTATTTATGTTAACGTAAGCTTTTTCGGGAGATATATCAAGTTTTTTTGCAGTACTGAGAATTATTCTTTTATTTGCCTGATGTGGAATCAGCAAATCCATATCATTAACGGTCAGGTCATTTTTTTTCAGAACCTCAATAACCACATTCGCCATTGAATTCGTCGCTTCTTTATAGAGACCCTTTCCGGTCATTTTAAGAAAATGCATATGCTCACGGACAGTTTTTTCAGAAGCGGGATGCTTCGAACCTCCGCCGGGCATATAGAGAAGATTTGTGCTGGCACCATCCGAATGAATTACATGGTCAATAATCCTGCCTCCATCACCGTCTTTCGAAACGACTGCAGCACCGGCCCCATCCCCAAAAAGAACACAGGTATTCTTATCAGTCCAGTCTATAATGCGGGAAAGCGTTTCAGCCCCGATTACAATGATATTTTCAGCAATACCGGAATGTATCATTGAGGAAGCAATCGATAATGCGTATATAAATCCGGTGCAAGCCGCAGATATATCGAAGGCGGCTGCATTCTTCGCACCGATTAAATCCTGAACGAAACATGCCGTTGCAGGAAATATCATATCGGGCGACATCGTCGCAACGATGATAACATCAATATCAAGTACATCAATACCGGCGTCATCGAGAGCCGCTTTTGCGGCATTGGCTGCAAGAGTAGAGGTGGTTTCTTTCTTACCTGCTATATAGCGGGTTACGATTCCTGTTCTTGTTTGAATCCATTCATCGGATGTGTCAACTATCTTTTCCAGACGATGGTTATCCCATACCTCATCGGGAACGGAAAAACCAAGTCCTGATATAACTGCATTGTTATTCAAGTTTTCCTCGCAAATTCATGTTTAATCTGTGTATTAATTTCTTCCAAAACAAGTTGTCTTGCCACGTGGATAGCGTTTTTTATCGCTGTTGATGTTGAATTACCATGACATATGATTGAAATTCCATCGACTCCAAGCAGAGGTGCTCCCCCGTAATCCTCATCACTCATTTTCTTTTTGATTTCTTTAAAAGCAGGTTTTATCAAATATGCCCCTAATGTTCTCCATACACTTCTGGCAATACTTTTTTTCAGTGAGTGGGTAACGAAACCGAATACGCTCTCACCGAATTTTAACAGAACATTCCCCACAAAACCGTCACATACGACAACATCGACATCACCCTTGAATATGTCACGGCCCTCAATATTGCCAATAAAGTTAAGATCAGACTGTTCAAACAATGTATAGGCGCATTCCGTAAGCTCATTACCCTTCGAGCGTTCCTCACCGATACTCAACAACCCAACACGTGGATTTTCGTGCCCCAGAACATAAGAAGTGTAAATTGAAGCCATTACTCCGAACTGATAGAGATGCTCCGGCTTGCAATCTGTATTTGCACCCACATCCAGTATCGCAACCGGATTTTTCATCGAAGGGAAAAGGGCCGTAATAGCAGGCCGTAATACACCGGTGAGTCTCCCCATATAAAAAATGGAAGATGCCATAGCAGCTCCCGTATTCCCCGCAGAAATAACCGCCTCGACCTCACCGGAATGGCAGAGTTTATTTGCCACTACTATCGATGAGTTTTTCTTTGTACGGATAGCCCGAACAGGTGATTCGCTCATTCCGATAACTTCATCGGCATGAATAATATGCAACCTGTTTTGTACCGACTTGTATCTCTTCGAGACTTTACCTGCCACCGCCACAGAACCGGTGAAATACTCCAGACTTTCGCCGACAATTTTCTCATTCCCGACAAGGGTTATTTCCACATCATGATATGCGCATAATGCGACTAAACTACCCTCAACAAGGACACCGGGAACATTATCACCGCCCATGGCGTCAACTGCTATTCGTATTATTCGACTTGACATTTACAATATACTTGTTTATGCCTCTACAGGTTCTATTACCTTCCTGCCTTTATAATAACCACATCCGGGACAAACTCTATGAGGCATGATCAACTGTCCACAATGTGCGCATGTGGCCATTGGCGGAATTTTCAGATTCAAGTGTGATCTACGCATCCCCTTACGAGATTTGGAGGTTTTTCTCTTTGGAACGGCCATTAAAATGCTCCTTTCAATACATCTATTATTATTTTACTTTATTCACTTGTGCCGAATCCCCGAAGAATCTATGTAAAGCATTCCATCTGGGATCATTATTTTCCGTATTACAATTACATTCTCTTTTGTTCAGGTTATTTCCGCAAACAGTGCATAATCCCTTACAGTGTTCATCGCAAAGTGGTTTTATCGGGATAGAAAGGAGTAACGCATCATGAACAAATCCGGTAATGTCTATTGAATCTTCATCATGTAAAAGAAACATTAAATTGTCTCTGTCTTCTTCCTCAACATCTTCGTAATCGTGAGGGATAACCTCGCCTTTTTTCAGACGGTTAATCACGATTGAAAACTCACCGATAATATCATACCCGAAAGGTTCAAGACACCGTGAACATTCAAGAACGGCAGAGGATACTGCCTTTCCCTCAACTCTAATTACATCCTCATTCCTTCTCACCTTGCAGATGATATGAATTAAACTGTCGGAAGGGAAAACATCTTCGTTTATACCAAGTTCGTTTATATCACTGTCAAACTCGATAACACTATATCTTTCTTGATCCCCAAACAGATCGATTTTCATAAAATCCCCATAAGTTACGAAAAAATATAATGTATGTCAAGATGTTAATTGGTTATGATACTCACATTTTCCTTATAAACAGAATCTTAAATGCAACGTTTTTCATTCATACTTCTTATTCATATATTCTTTCCGTCAAAAATATATGCGATTTCTTTTTTTGCATTTTCAACAGAATCTGATGCATGTACGGTATTCATCGTTATATTTTGTGCAAATAATTCTCTTATCGTACCTTCTGCTGCTTTCTCAGGATCGGTTTTACCGATGATTTCGCGAACGTATTCCACGCAATTTTCATGCTCGAGCACAATTTCGATAATAGGTCCGGAAGTTATAAATTGTATGAGTTTTTCGAAGAAATGCTTCCCACGGTGTACATCATAAAAACCTTCTGCACGTTCTTTTGTGAAGGTTTCTGATTTTATGTCTTTGATAACCAGCCCTTTTTTTTTCCAGAATCGAAATTATTTCTCCTATATGATGGTTCTCATAAGCATCAGGTTTAATAAGCAGCAATGTTTTTTCCATGCCATCCTCTCAAAATAATAATTCAAACAGTTTGAAAAAATATTTATGAACCTACATACTACAAAATCCATTATTCCAAGTCAAGTTATATTAGAATTCCGGTCATCCTCCATTTTCATTTACACGGTTCAACGTTCCAAACGTTCAGTGATCTTCATTATTTTCCACGAGCCGTTGGTACTAAAAAAAACGAAGTTCTTTGCCAATATTATAGATATTTACACCCATACTGGCTCTTGGAAGTGTCCTGTAATCCTTTATTTTTTCTACACCTCTGTCGGTTATTTCGTAAATCGCAATTTTTTCAATATTGTTTTCACCCATTCCTCTTTCATTGGCAATTCGTGTATAATAAAGTTCACGCGGGTCATGTCCCATCAGCCACGAAGCCACCGAATCACAAGCTACCATTGACCTCGATACGGTAATAAAATTATTCAAATGAAGTGTACCGGCACCATCAACACCGACAATACCCTCGATAAGATTAACATACGGATGAACATTGGAAGCTATATCGAGCATCCGCTGAGCCCATTGTTCAAACCAGAATATCCTTGAATCAGGCTTAAATTCATCATTTTGAAAGGCATTCCAACCGCCGGCATTAAAATAAGCCCTGGCAAAACCATATTCATCCCAGTATTTATATCCCATCCGGGCGTGTTTTACATAAAGCCGTTCAATTTCACTCCGGTAATCGGGATTGAAGACATTTTTAACCGTACCTCTGTTCAGAGTGCCGGACCATCCCCCGCATACATGCATGTAACCAACAGGCATTATTCCCTGAAGATTTTTAATCGTGAGTGTGGTAATACCGAGATTGTGGATACGGTCTTTCGCCATGTTGATGAACATAGTATCCTTTTCCTTCACAAGTCTGAAAAAAGGAATTTCCCTCATCACAATCCCTTCAGGATTATGTACCCAGGTTATCTCCGACTTTTTATAATCGCTCCATGATGTGTATTTTCCCTCGGTGAAACATACGCCCCGATGATGCAGAATATCGCAAACACCCGATTCAACAAAGTTCTCATGCGTTGCGCCGCCGTTTGCCCCCACAACGATATTCGTGTTTCCCATTTCCTTGAGCGCATCGCAAAATCCCGCAACAAAAGAAGGATGTGTCGAAATGCCGTTATTAACACTCCGTTTATCCGCATTGAATCCGCCGACAAAATTCGGTTTTATATAGGTTGTGCCGCCTTTTTCACCACTGCCTTTACGGAACATTTTCCGAGCGGTCCGGTACCCGGCAAGCGCAAACTGCTCATACTCGGGAGGAAACTTACCGTCACTATCCTTGTTCGATACCACATCGGTTCTTAGTACAAAAACCGCATCCGGGTTATCAAGTATTTCCTCGCGCATAACAGGCGGGATATTATTCTTTTTGCCTTTTTCCGCATATTCAATACCATCGCGAACGAGTTTTCTCCCGGGATCGAACTGTTCTTTCGACCTGTCAATATCATAAGAACTGGCATATGCATTTCCGTAAAAAACAGGCAATGCGGTAACAAAAGCCGCACCTCCGGTTAAAAAATCCCGTCTGCTCAGCATCACAATACCTCCGGGAATTGCACGTTACACATTGGGAATCGAACAATCTATAAAACATTTACAAAACTGGCTCTGCCATAAATATCGAATACTCACGGTTGAATTTCACCCTGCATCTCCACACTTTTTAATGGGTCCATACAGAAAGCCCTGCAAAAAACCATCATGTATGACTCATCATCTCGGCCGCTATCCGTGCCGCCCTTTCCGATGCGCCCTTTTCGCCAAGTTTATCACGCGCCACACCAAGCGCATTCGTGACAGTCTCACATAATCGAGTATCCTGCAAAAATGCTCCGACATGTTTGGCAATATTTTCCGGATTTACCTCATTCTGCCACAGTTCCGGCACAATTCTTGAACCTGCAACGATATTTATCAGGCCGATATCGGGTACCTTTACCATTGTTTTTCCAATAGAATAGGTTGTGAGGGATGTACGATATACAATAACCATTGGTGTTCCCAGTATCCCGGCCTCCAGAGTTGCGGTGCCGGAAGTGACAACAAGCGCATCCGCATGAGCCATTATATCGTATGTTTTCCCCCTTACCGGAATAATGTCCGATCCTCTGAAAAAGCGTTCATAATACGTTTCCTCAATTTCAGCGGCACATCCCAAAACGGAGATCACAGGCCCATAATTCTCTTTCATTATGTCTATGCTTCCCACCATTGATGGCAGTATACGGTCAATTTCCTGTCGACGTGAACCGGGGAAAAAACCGATAACCGGCATGGAACTATCTGCGCCAAGAGACGCCCTGAATTCCTCACGACTCATGGAAGAACGAACACTATCTAACAGCGGATGCCCGACGAAATCCGCATGTATCCCGTAGCGACGGTAAAAATCCTGTTCAAAATCGAAAAGCACCACCATACGGTCAACGAATTTTTTCACAAGTTTTACCCTGCTTCTGTGCCATGCCCAGAGTTGGGGGCTGATATAATACATTACCGGTATGTTTTTGAAGCTACAGTAAGGAGCTAATCTCAAATTGAAACCGGGATAATCTATGAGGATTACCAAATCCGGGCACCATGAATCAACAAGCGATTTAACTTCTTTCATTGTGCGGTGAATAAACGGCAGGTGGCGTATAACCTCGGCAAGCCCCATGAAATTCATATCACGGACATGCCTGAGAGCATCGATTCCCTCTTTTATCATGAGCGTGCCGCCTATGCCTTTAAACTCAATTTTTTCAGGCATTATGGCTTTCATACGGTTTATAAGCGAAGAACCGTGGAGATCTCCCGATGATTCTCCAGCGATGATAAGGACACGTTTCATGGTATTCTCCGGGAAGAAACCTCCATTTTCTCCATAACCATTGAGGCAACCTCAAGAGCCCTTTTCCCATCATACGCCGTAACAACCGGCTGGACACCGTACTTTACAGTATCAATGAAATCGGCAAGCTCAAGTTCTAGGGCATTCAAACCATCATTAGGATATTTTATATAGGTAATTCCCTCCATTAACTGCGGCAGTGCGCCCGGTTCCGCTTCGGGTTTCGAACCATGTTTCAGTCTGAAAACCTCGGTTTCTCCCTTCAGGAAGTCCATGGACACATAAGCATTCTTCTGAAAAGTCCTTATTTTACGCATCTTCCTTGTCGAAATTCTGCTTGCGGTAAGATTTGCAACACACCCCCCGTCAAATTCGAGACGGGCATTCGCTATGTCAATTTCATCAGATACAACCGGGACTCCAACAGCGCTGACATTAACGACAGGACGTTTTACCATATCGAGAACGACATCAATATCATGTATCATGAGATCGAGCACAACAGCCACATCGGTGCCCCGCGGATTATAAACTGCCAGGCGGTGAGATTCTATGAAAACCGGGGCATCTTCAGAATACATGACCGAACGGTATGCGGAATTGAACCGTTCGATATGACCGACCGTAAACACCAGTTTGCGTTTCTCCGCTTCAGCGATCATGGATTCAGCTTCTTCAATAGATGATGCTATCGGTTTCTCAACAAGAACGGGCTTCCCCATTGCAAGACACTGCATCACCACATCATGGTGCAGCGAGGTTGGCACAGCAACGGACACGCAATCAACATGCACGAGGAGATCATCAAGAGTATCAAAGCTGCTCGTATCGTATTCCGAGGCAACTCTGGTACTTACATCCTTATCAATATCATATATTCCTGAAAAATCAACGTTTTCCATAGAAGAAAGTAGTTTAACATGATGTAAACCATGAACACCAACACCGATAACCCCAGCACGTAACGTCATATTTTATTACCTCAAACCGAACAATAAGAACAATACTAAGTGTGATTTCGGATTCTTATAAAATTAATCCGAGAACGTATCTATCACGAACAATTAAGAGTTTTTGACAGGATAGTAATGATTATACAAATCAAGTCTATCCTGTTATTCTGTAAGAAATTCAACAATCTTTGGATGGATGTACGTTTATGCCATTCATATATCGTAAATTTCTACATAATGACACCGCGTTCACTCGAAAGGATAAATTTCTTGAGATGATCGACTTCAGGACCAAGATCTCCGAGATCATCAAGTTCGGCAAGCGAACTCTTCATATCTTTTTTCGAACGGAAAAGGATTTTGTAGGCTTTTTTTAAATTTGAAATGGATTCTTCTGAAAACCCGCGTCTTGACAATCCGATTCTATTAATATCAACCGGCTTTAAGGGATTTCCTGCGGCAGTTGTATACGGAGGCACATCCTTCGGAACACGCCATCCTCCTCCGACCATGGCATGACAGCCGATGTTAACAAACTGGTGTATGGGAACCAATCCTCCGATAATAACCCAGTCTTCCAATGTAACATGCCCGGCAAGCGTGGCGCTGTTTGCAAGAATACAATTATTCCCGACACTACAATCATGAGCGACATGACTGTACGCCATTAATAAACAATCCGTCCCTATAACCGTTTTCCCTCGAGCTGAAGTACCCCGGTTAAGAGTGACGAATTCACGGATAACCGTGCGGTCACCAATTTCGAGAGTTGTCTCCTCACCACCAAATTTAAGATCCTGCGGGACGTTACCCACTACTGCATGGGGATGTAATGTAACTTCCTGTCCGAGCCGTGCACCATGAGCCACATAAGCCCCGGCCATGATTACCGAACCCTGTCCGATAACGACATTATCTTCGATAATAGCATACGGACCTATTTTTACACCCGGACCAATATCGGCATCCGGATGGATGACTGCACCGGGATGAATGTCAGGATTCACTGTTTTATTGCCTTTTTATCAATAAGTATTGCGCTTAATTCGGCTTCCACAACCACATCTCCCATAACATAACCCTTACCGGCCATCCTGAACATGGATTTCCGGCGTTTTACAATTTCAAGCTCAAACCTCAGCTGGTCTCCCGGCTCCACAGTCTTACGGAATTTGGCTTTATCAATACCCGAGAAAAATATTAATTTATCATCGGGTCTTATTTCAGCATCAAGCATAAGGATACCGCCGACCTGTGCCATGGCCTCGATGAGAAGCACTCCCGGCATGACAGGCATTTCGGGAAAATGCCCCATAAAAAACGGTTCATTTGCAGTGACATTTTTAATACCGACCACCCTCTGCCCCGGTATGAGATCAATAATACGGTCTACAAGAAGAAACGGGTAACGGTGCGGCATGATCTTTTTAATGGCATTGATATCAAGAAGGTACCCATCGGTTTTTTTGTCCTGATACTTCATTTTTATCCGCTTTTTTTCCCAGTAGGCATTAATCTTACGAACCAGTTCTATGTTCGCCTTATGACCGGAACGCGCCGCCATAATATGACCCTGTATCGGATGTCCAAGAAGATTGAGATCACCGACCAGGTCAAGGAGTTTATGACGGGCGAATTCATTGGGAAATCGCACCGGAGTACCGTTTAAAATACCATTATCACCCTTTGTTACATCCATAGTTTCATTAAATAAGCTCTTGAGGTACTTAACTTCTTCCTCATCCCAGGATTTGTCAATTATTACCATGGCGTTATCGGGTGTACCGCCCTTTGCCAGCCCGGCTTCCTTGAGCTTTTCCACCTCGCTCAAAAAACAAAAAGTACGGGCTTTGGCATACTCTGTCTCGAATTCTTCGATGTTGTACATCGCAGTATACTGGGTGCCGATAGCCGGATTTCCGTAATCAATCATCAGCGTTATACTATAGCCATCAGAAGGGAGGGCAATAAGTTCCACACCCTCTCCTTTCACCGCATCATAGAGGATATTTTCATCAATAACGATGAAATCACGGGGTGAATCCTGCCCAACAATTCCTGCTTTCTTGAGAGCCCTGACAAATTCTATCGAGGAGCCATCACAGACCGGCGGTTCAATTCCGTTAATATCAACATACACATTGTCAATTTTTAATCCGGCCAGCGCTGCCAGAAGATGCTCAACCGTATGAACTTTATTGCCGTTCGCTCCAAGAGTTGTGCCGCGACTTATATCAACAACATAATCGATATGAGCCGGGATTTCAGGTTTTTCTTTTAGGTCTACCCTGCGGAAAATTACTCCCGTGTTTATTGGTGCCGGTTTAAATGTTACCGTGCTCTGAGTACCGGTATGAAGCCCTACACCTTGAACCGTAACTTCTTTTTCTATTGTTGATTGTTTTTCAAACATAAGGCTATTTTAGCTCCTTGATAATTCGTTCCAGTTTCTGAATTTTATCTTCCTGTTGCCTGACTTTTTTCATTAAAGCCGGAAGTCCCCGTAATGCAGCTTCCAGTCTCATTGCCTTCATGTGATTTTTTGCGGGGTAGCCGGATACGGTCTCACCGGCGGGTACATCCTTGGTAACTCCGGCCTGAGCACCTACAGAAGCACCGTTTTCAACTTTTAAATGACCTGCAAATCCTGCCTGCCCGCCGATTTTTATGCCGCTGCCGATAGCTGTTGAACCGGAGATGCCAACCTGTGCGGCAATAACAGTGTCAGAACCTATGCGGACATTATGAGCGACCTGGATAAGGTTATCCAGCTTTGTTCCGCTCTCAATAACGGTGACACCAAAAGCAGCCCTGTCAATGCATGTACAGGCGCCTATCTCAACATCATCACCGATGTCAACATACCCAATTTGCGGAATTTTGTGAAATGTACCCTCATGCGGAGCAAATCCAAAACCATCAGAACCTATGACTACCCCGGCATGCAGTATGACCCTGTCTCCGATCCCGGAGCTGTCCATAATCGTTACATTGGGATAGATGATACACTTTTTCCCGATACGGGAATTTTTCATGATTACAGAACATGGCCCCACGGTTGTCCCTTCGCCGATAGTAACCTGATCTCCTATCACGGCAAAAGCACCGATCGAAACGTTTTTACCTATGACAGCATCAGGGGCTATACATGCATCCGGATGAATCCCCGATGCAATATCAAGAACAGAACGGGTATTGAAAACTTCGAGAACTTTTAAAAACGCTCTATAGGGATCGTCGACAACCAGAGTAACCACCGTGTCAGGAGCTTTCAAACCCCTGGGGAGAATTACTGCACCGGCCTTCGTTGTAAAGAGATATTTTTTATACTTTGGATTTGAAATGAATGTAACATCATCCGGGCCGGCATCCTCTACCGCGGTAACTCCCGTAATTTCAAGATGCCCCTTATTGGGAGGAATGGTTGCCCCGATCAGTTCACATAATTTTGAAAGTGTACATTTCATTGGCTTGATATTCCCTTTTTAATCTCCTCTAAAATATAATCGGAAATATCATGTTGCTCATTGGCAAAAAGCATTCCTTTTTCAGCATCCAAAATAAAATCGTATCCATCATCCCTGCCGACACGCATGAGAACCTCGTTTATCTTCTCGATGATAGGCCCCACAAGTTCTTCCTGCTTTTTCTCAAAAATACCGCCTTGCTTATAAAGATCATCATACGTTTTGTCGAGTGCATCCCTCTGTTTTGCAAGCTCCTCACGGGTTTGTGCAACCATTTCTTCGCTCATAAGCAGTGCTTTTTTTTGAGCGTCCTCTAAATTCTTCTTTAAATTCTCACCCTCTTTTTGGAGTTTCTCTTCTTCTGCTTTTTGAAATTCCATTAACTGCCTCTGAGCTTCTTTGTAGGGCTCGTAATTATCAAATATATATGCCGGACGAATATATCCGACTTTCAATTCAGCAAAGGCAGAACTATTTGAAACAATGAGAAATAAAACCACATAAAAACTACTCATTATTAATTTAGTTATACGAGACATGCACGTAACTCCTTTCAAATTATTAAGATATTATGTACTACTTATTCTCTTTCATTTTTACCCAGATTTACTTTGCACCACAAAGATGCAGGAAAAACACTGATAGTTTATAAGTTTCTCTGCTGTTTCAGCAACATGAACGGTACATTATTCAAATCGTATGAATAAATCTCGTTCAATGTTTTTTATAAATCAAAAAAATATAAATGGTTATCCTGGTTTATGGATGATTAACAAGCATCGAGGTTCACAGATATTATTAGTACAGATATTGCATATTACCAAATTGGAAGTGAGTCCGCCATCCGCCGACCTTATCCGAACCTTCAATCTTGTCGAAACCGTACCCGAAATCAAAACCGATCAAACCTATACCGGGCACAAACACACGCGCTCCCATACCGACCGACCGTTTCATATCAAACGGGTTTGTTTCCGACAGGTTTTGCCAGGAGTTACCAAAGTCATAAAAAAGTATCCCGTAAAGAGTCTGAGCAACAATCGGTATTTGCAGTTCAAGATTATTGATTGCCATCGTCTCACCACCGACCTCTTCTCCGCCGAGTCTCGGGCATACCTGACGGTTGGGATATCCACGCACGAAACCGTCATAACTCGTACCGCCGGGCATAAACCGTTCCGAATAAGGTACGAAGGTATTCTCTTTATATCCTTTCAGGAAACCTAACCTGGTTCTCAGTATCAATGAGATATTCCAGATGACCGGTGTATACATCTCATTATTAAACAGATACTTATAATAGGAAAGGTCACCCCCGAGAGGTCCGCCGGCGATTTCAATAATTCCTGAAGTTTGCGCACCCTCTGTGGCAAACTGCGGCAAATCACGGGAATCCCTGAGGAGCATAAATCTCAGAGAAGAGGTTTTTCCGGTTATTAAATAGTAATTGTAATAATCTGACGGATTTGAATAATCAACATCTTCGAGACGGTAGGTTATTGAAGCCCGTGAGTAATCCAGCAATTTATCGAGTCGCCTGCCGAGACTTAATGATACTCCCTTGCGTTTTTCCTCATCAAAAGCGCTCGTGTAATCACTCCTGATCATGTTATAAATGTAAAAAGAACAACTTGTCGGGGTATCGAATAGCCAGGGCTCACTAAAACCGATTTGAAAAGCTTTACGCCTTGAGCCGGTATCCCAGTTGAAATTGATTGACTGTCCCCTGCCGAAGAGATTCTGATTTGCAATCGATAATTGTCCGACGAGGTTATCACGTTCAGAATATCCGGCACCTACATTAACCATCCCGGTCTGCTTTTCGGTTACTTTAAATTTAATATCAACATCATCACTATCAGTATGCGGCTCGTAATCGTAATTAACGTCCTGGAAAAAATTGAGTGCCAGGATATCACGTTTCGAACGCTCAAGTAATGTGCGGCTGAAATTCATCCCGGGATCAAGGGTAATCTCGCGCCGGATAACCTTATCGATGGTTTTTGTATTCCCCTCGACAATCACCCTCGAAACCTTCGACACAGTTCCCTCTGCGATATCAACATAAACGTCTATGCTGTCTCCCCTGACATTTTGAATGGGATTTATAACCGTTTTAAGATATCCTTCATCATTGTAAAGAGTTACTATGCCTTCCATGCCATATATTGAATATAACAGCATGTCTTCGTTGAAAGTTTCACCTTCCTTGTAATTCAGTTTTTCCACCAGTTCATCGTCACCGAAGAACGTATTTCCCTCAATAAAAGTCTTGCCAAATTTATACTGCTCTCCTTCAAAGACAAAAAGCATAATATTTATTTTCCCGCTGTCCGCATCGGTATACAAACTGTCCAGAAGAACTGTTGCATCACGGTACCCCTCGGATTTGTAAAGATGAATGAGATTTCTCTTATCTTCTTCAAATGCATCCTCTTTGAATTCACCGGATCTGTACCAGCGGTCTTCCTTGGTTTCTTTCATAGCTTTTTTTAACTTTTTGTCGCTGATTTTTTCATTCCCGGTTATACGTATTGATTTAATCTTCGCTTTCTTCCCTTCGTTAATACTTATCTTCACATCAACTTTCGTTGAATCGGGCGGTAGAGGTGTAAGTTCGAAATCGACAATTGCGGAAAGGAATCCTTTTTCATGGTATAGATCAAGAATGTTTTTTCTCATCTTTGCAACTTTGCGATCACCTATGGCCATCCCTTTTGCCAGTTTCAACGAGGTTAAAATCTCCTCATTTTTATACTCCTTGAAACCCTCGAGTTTAAAAGAGTGTATTGTTGGCAGAATATCAACCCTGATTATCGCCCTGAAACCGTTTTCCATCGCTTCTCTATTGATACGAATGTCGGAAAAGATTCCGGCTTTCCACAGGGTCAGTATAGCATGTGAGATATTTTCCGTTGAAAGCGAATTTCCAACCTGTAATCCGCAGAGATTCTTGACAAGAGTTTTGTAACCCTCATTTTCACTGGAATCCTCGACATTCGTTTCAACAACAATTTCCTGAATCCTATTTATGCCTTGTGCCATACCATATTGAGGAAATAGTACCTGAAGAAGCAGGCTTAAAAATAATATGATCACACAATGTACAAAATGACCTTTCATGAATCTCTCACCTCATTTCACTATCCAAGTTCGCTGCTAATATACATAATTTGAGCAGTAATTTCAAAGTTAAATACTCGTACTTATACTTTTTTCCACTCTACCAGTATACAGAATATTGCATACTATTCAAACCCAAAATTATATCGTATCTCGAAACGTTTATCACCCTGGTTAATTATCTCATCATAATTATAATGGAACTGTAATCTCAGATTTCTTTCAAGGATATATTGAAGCCCGATATCGTGGTAAAATCCTTTTTCTCTTCTATAAAGGAAATCTCGACCAACACCATACTGTCCGGTATATGACAAAAACCAGTCTTTCATGACAAATTCACCGAGCGTGATACGGCTTTTATCAAATAATATGTAATCGGAACTGGGATCATGCATTGGATTAAATCCCAGTCTTGACCGTGCAAAACTTCCGAAAAAAGAGGGTGTAATCTTGAACATATCTATTTTAAATAGTTTTTTTACACGCTCTTCAAAAGGCCTTAATAAGGGATTAAAATAATAATGGTCGATACCTGTCGTAAACGCGCGTGTTGCTGCTTCACCGATATTGTCCAATGATATTCCAAGCCTTGCAAGGATCTTTTCCTGAGTATTGTCGGAGGGATTATTACTGCTGAACCGTAACTCTATTATACCAAGGTCACCTGCATCAAAACGGGTCTGCGGGCCGCTCTGATTATAATAATCATTATTCTGAACATCCATACTCCCGCGGGCTTCCCGAATTCTGCCCGATTCCCTGTCAACAAAATTAATGTGAAGAAATATTTCATTATCAACACCGGTAGAGTCATCAACAACAATAGTTTTTGCGCTGCCAGTCAGAATTGCCGGTTTCAGAACANTTGCCGTGTCAAGTTCGAGTTCTGCCCATTCAATATCGAAATTGTA